>DASTKD010000304.1:0-6403 GCA_035716135.1 Ktedonobacteraceae bacterium | reverse complement strand
GCTGCACCCGCGCATCACACTACACCTTGATCTGAGCCACCACCGGCGTTGCATCCAGAATCATGGGCATTCCGTGCTTTGGCCGGATGGTGACACGCGGCTGCAATTCGAGCGCGAAGCCTGGCTTCAGGCGCGGGCTATAGCGTTGCAGGATGGTTGCCAGCAGCAGTTTTGTCTCCATTTGCGCGAAAGGCATTCCGATGCAGATGCGCGAGCCGCCGCCAAAGGGGAAGTAGGCGAACTGGGGTAACTTCGCAGCGTTGGCCGGGTTCCAGCGTTCGGGTCGGAACGTATCGGGGTCGCCCCAGATCTCCGGCAGGTGATGGATGACCCACTGGCTGAAAACAACGATGGTGCCTGCCGGGAAATGGTAGCCGTCCAGGTCGAAGGCTTCAATAGCCATACGCCCCTGCGTCCAGGCCGGTGGATAGACGCGCCACGCTTCGTTGATGACCCATTCCAGGTAGGGTAGATTGGGCAAATCCTGCGCGGTAGGCGCGCGTCCCTGCAAGACGCTTTGCAATTCGGCCAGCAATTTTTCGCGCACCTCGGAATGTCGCGCGAGCAGGTAGAAGGTAAAGCTGAGCGTGTTCTGCGCCGTTTCATGCCCGGCAGCCACAAAGGTGAGTATCTGGTCGTGGACCTGCTTATCGGTCATGCTGTTCCCCTCGTCCTGCGCCTCCAATAGCATTGAAAGTACGTCTCCTGTGTCGCGTCCCTCTTTGCGACGCTGCGCGATCAGGTCATAGACGAACGTGTCCAGAGTACGTTTTGCTTCGAGTAGCCTATGATAGTGCGTAAAAGGGAGGTCAAGGCGCATCCGGCGTCTTCTGCCCGGCGCGCGACCGCCGTTATTGATAATCTGGTTGAAGGCCATGCCTAACCGCGCCGCCTGCTCGCGTGAGTCTACATTAAACAGCGCGTTCATAATGATGCGCAGGGTCAGTTGCTGCATTTCGCGCGCCATATCTACTTCCTGACCAACGTGCCATTCCCCCAGCATTTCTTCTGTCAGGCGCACCATCGTATGCGCATAGTTCTCGGTACGGCTCCTGTGGAAAGCAGGCTGCACGAGGCGGCGTTGCTGGCGGTGAAACTCGCCCTCCGAAGTCAACAGGCCGTCGCCCAGCAGAAAGCGCAGGTTGCCCGCGCCGTTGCGGTTGAGCTTGGTGAAGTTGCGCTGCTGTTCCGTCAGGAAATAGCGCACATGCTCCGGGCGGAAGCACAGCACAAAGGGAATCTTCCCCATATGCATAGTCGCCATACGCCCATACGTCTGTTCCATCTCGCGCACAAATCCCAGCGAATCGCGTTGAAATTGCAGGGCATTGCCAAAGACAGGTAATCCTTTGGGGCCAGGAGGTAGGGTAGTTTTAGCAGTGGTATTTTTCATGGCATGAGAACCTTTACGCCAGTATGTGAATTCCAAATCATAAGTGAACGATAATTCATTTTTATGAAAATGTCAAGACTCGCGTGACATTGGGATAGTTGTCATCCTGAGCGCAGCGAAGGATCTCTTGCGCGCTTATGGTGAGTTACCAGGTAATTTATGAAATTCTTTGCGCATACGATGTGTCTTCCTCGCCGAGGTCTTCAAAATTGCGTGTATAGAGACGCGCGTAGAGGCCGTTGAGAGCCATGAGCTCTTGATGGGTGCCACGTTCTATGATTTGCCCGTCGTCGAGTACCAGGATCAGGTCGGCTCGTTCGACGGTGGTGAGCCGGTGGGCTACGACGAGCGTGGTGCGTTCTTGCATCAGGCGTTCGAGGGCGTCCTGTACCAGTGCCTCAGATTCATTATCGAGCGAGGCCGTTGCTTCATCCAGTAACAGGATGCGCGGATTATGCAATAGGGCGCGGGCGATGGCGATGCGCTGGCGTTGTCCGGCTGAAAGCTTGACGCCGCGCTCGCCCACCAGCGAGTGGATGCCGTCAGGCAATTGTTCGATGAAGCTCAGCGCGTTCGCTGCTCCGGCGGCGGCCCGTATCTCTGCCTCTGTCGCGTCCAGACGCCCATAGCGGATATTCTCCGCGATCGAGTCGCCGAAAAGCAGCGGTTCCTGGGGAACAATGGCGACCTGGGCGCGTAACGATTGCGGCGTGACGTGGCGAATATCGTAGCCGTCAACGCGAATGCTGCCCTCCTCAATCTCATAGAGGCGCATCAACAGGTTCAGCGTCGTGGTTTTGCCCGCCCCGCTCGGACCGACCAGTGCTACGACCTGCCCCGGCAACGCCTCAAATGTCAGATCGCGCAGCACAGGACGCGCGGCCTCTTTATTGTTAGCTTCATCCTCAGAAGTTGCAGGGATAGCATAGGCAAATGACACAGCGTCGAAGTTGATATGCCCTGTGATGGCCGGTAATTCCTGAGCGTTATCTACCAGGTTAGCCGCGTCAACCGGTTCATCCAGTAATTCAAAGACGCGCTCCGCGGCTGCCAGCGCGGCTTGAATTTGTGAATACAGGTTGCTGAGCGCGACCAGCGGCCCCACCAGCATGAACATGTAGAACAGGAAGGCGATCAGGTCGCCAACGGTGAGACGACCTGCCAGCACTTCGTGTCCGCCAAACCAGATGATGATGATGACGGCTGCAAAGCCAATAAATTCGTTGATTGGCCCCAGCAGCGATTGCGAGACGGCGCGGCGCAGCGCCTGTTGTAGCGAACCGTTCATACGGGTGGTGAAGCGTCCATATTCGTAGTCTTCGCGCGCGAATGCCTTGACCACGCGCTGCGCCGAAAGCGACTCTTCCAGGACGATACCCGCTTCGCCCAGTCCCTCCTGCACGCCACGTGTGCGCCTGCGAATTTTCCTCCCCAGGCGCGATGAGACGATGGCGGCTATTGGGGCTACCACCACAATTACCAGCGTAATGCGCCAGTTAATCAATACGGCGATCAGCACGCTGCCAACCAGCGTAACGATCTGCGAGACGATGGGCAAGACGTTGTTGGTAAGCGACCCTTGTAGTAGCGTGACATCGTTGGTGACGCGGCTCATCAGTTCCCCTGTGCGGCGCGAGTCAAAAAAGCTCAGCGACAGGTGTTGCAAATGGTGAAAGAGCATGGTGCGCAGGTCGAAAGAAAGACGCTCGCCAAACGAGGTGACGAGGTAACTTTGCAACGCGCCGAACCCCGCCTGTAAGACGAAGACGACCAACAGGAAGACGACCACCAGGTTGAGCAGATGAGCATTATGCTGGCCCAGTATAGTATTGAGCAGCGAGCGAATGACCAGCGGGTATAACAGACCCAGACCATCTGTTATCACCAGCAAAATTGTCGCCGCGATGAGCTGCCAGCGATAAGGGCGCAACAGCGCGACAACCCGTGAAATAGAAATTTTTGCCTTTGCGCGACGTTTTCCTCTGCCTCCCTTCGCCTCTTCAGCAGAAACAGGTTTAGTATCTTGTGCCTCTGACATGGCTGAGCCTTTCGATGAAGCGAGCAATTCAGTTTTATGATATATACGGTAAGGATGGTTAAAAAGGTTGCAGAATTGCCGGGTTACATGGATGGTTGCGCCTGAAACTTCTCTCTCAAACCGCGCGTACCTAACTTGATGAGACAATACTCGTTCGGCAGTTGTATAGAGACACATCAAAAAGTAAAGAAAGGAATCCAGCATGGGCAAGTTTTTACGAAGTGTCCTCATTGGAGTTGGTATTGGCCTGCTAATCGCTCCAAAGCGCGGCGAAGAGACGCGCCAGGCCGTGACAGATCGCTTCCAACGGCTCCTCGCCTCTTTTTCCGGCAACACGCAATCGCCCGCATCCGTCAGTTCCTCAGAATCAGAAACTGCAAGCGGGCTGAGAAATCTCGCCGAGCAAGCAGAGAAACATCCGCACATGTATACCCCGCCCTCGACGACCGGCTATACACCAGCATACCCGGAGTATGTCAATCCCAACTCTGAAAGCAATGGGTAGGATGCCAGAATCCGTTTCACAACCAGACAGGGTAATGGTGAGAGACGGATACTTCAAAATTGTAGGGACAAGGGGATGAGGAGCGGGGATGTGGGGGCCTTGTGCTTGTCCTCGTCGCAACGCGATTCCGTTGGGGTTTCGGGATACTGTTGGAGTATCTGTCCACGCACATCAAGCAAATTCAGACGAATCACACCCGCATGAGGACAGGCACAAGGCCCCCGCATCCACTCCACCCCGCCCACTGTCCCTACAGGACGGAGGTAGTCGTCTCACATCATTACCGCATTTTTTGAATCCCACTACTGTCTCCCCTCTATGTTATAATATCTCCTGAACACTCGTTCTTACTTATAGAAGCTATCTAATCATCTGGAGTATCCACATGCCCATACGCCAACTCGCGCCCGACGTGGCCGCCAAGATCGCGGCGGGGGAAGTCGTCGAGCGGCCCGCCTCCGTCGTCAAGGAATTGATTGAGAATAGCATCGACGCGGGGGCGACGCAGATTCGCGTTGACCTGGCGAATGGTGGACTCCAGTTGATACGTATTACTGATAATGGCTACGGCATTGCAGTCGATGAGTTGACCCTGGCCCTGTCGCGCCATGCTACCAGCAAAGTCGCCAGCATCGATGACCTGGAGCGCATTCGCTCGCTGGGTTTTCGCGGTGAGGCGCTTGCCAGCATCGCCGCCGTTGCCGAGGTGACGCTGCTCAGTCGCCACCACGAAGCCGGGCAGGCAGCGCAAATACAGGCGCAGAACGGGCAAATCTCCGAGGTATCGGCGGCAGCCTCGCCCACCGGCACGACCGTTACCGTGCGCAACCTGTTTAGCGCGGTTCCGGCGCGTCTCAAATTCCTGAAGAGTCGCAACGTGGAGGTTAGCCACTGTCACCACCTGCTGGAACAGTACGCGCTGGCCTACCCCGAAATCCGCTTCAGCGTGACGAGCGACGGGCGGCAGATTTTCGCCACGCCTGGCGATGGGCAACTTTCCAGCGTCTTGATCGATATTTATGGCCTGCAAGTCGCCGAGCAGATGACGCCCGTTAGCAGCCTGGACGGGCTGCGGGACGATGATCCCGAACGTCCCGTCGTGAGCGGCTATACCAGCCTGCCCGCCTGTTATAAAAGCACACGCCAGCACATGTCGTTCTTTGTCAATCGTCGTTGGGTCATGAGCCGGATGCTCAGTTACGCCGTCGAGGAAGCCTATCACTCGCTCTTGCTGGCTGGCCGGCATCCCATCGCGGTCATCAATATCGCCATCGACCCCTCTCAGATTGATGTCAACGTTCACCCGGCCAAAACCGAAATCCGCTTTTTACGGGAACGGCGCGTCTACGCCGCCATCCTACGCGCCGTGCGCCAGGCCGTGCTGCAAGACGCGGAGATGCCTCAATGGAGCAATGAACCTGTAGGGGATCGTCAAGGTTCAATCGATAGTGGGGCCGGACGCCTACAAGGGGCGTCCCTACATGTCGGGATGGCCCTTCCTCCCCAAATGGAGCGTGACAACTCAGGAGGGACGCAGAACGAACATGAGGATGATTTTGACTTGCCTGACGAGGACGCGCTTTATCGTCAATCAGGAATCAATGAGAATGAAAATATGGACCTGCTGAATCGGGCCTCAGCGGAAGACGGAAATGGTGTAGCATTGCCACAGGATAACCCCTGGCTGACTGTCACCGAAGAGGAGACAGGCAGTAGGCCACCCATGCTTTCGCGCCTGTGGCAAAGCCACATACGCAGGCACGACGAAGCCGACAATGTAGGGGCGACCCTTGAGGTCGCCCGCCCCGCTTCCTCCCTATCCGATACGCCAGATATTGCCAGTTCGTCAAAAATGTCTCGTTTGCCGGTGTTGCGCGTCATAGGACAATTATCGCAGAGCTATATTGTGACCGAGGGGCCGGAGGGTATGTATCTTGTCGATCAACACGCGGCGCACGAGCGCATCCTGTTGGAGCGCATGGTGACGGCGTTGCAAGCGCGTTCCGCCCTGTCGCAATTATTGCTGACGCCCATCAAGCTTGAACTTGCTCCCGCTGAACTGGAGGCCATCGAAGAACATCTTGAGCAATTGACGCACATTGGATTCACGCTGCACTTGCTCGATAACGCGCTGCTCGAAGTCAGCGCGGTGCCGGATGTGCTGATTAAACAGATGAATGCGCGTTCGCTGCGCGAACTACTGGCCGAGCTGACTGCACCGGAGAACCTGGGCCATAACGAGACATGGGAGGAACACGCGCTGGCAAACGTGGCCTGCAAAGCGGCCATCAAAGCCAACTACTTCCTGACGGTGAGCGAGATGCGCGAGATGATCGAGCAACTGGGACGCACCAATGCGCCTTATAGCTGCTGTCATGGACGCCCGACGATGGTGCAATTTAGCCTGTCCGCCCTGGAGCGCGAGTTTGGGAGACGCTAGTGTTTGCCGAAGTACTGACCTCCGCCG
>DASTKD010000303.1:0-17316 GCA_035716135.1 Ktedonobacteraceae bacterium | reverse complement strand
GAAGTCCTATCTGTTCGGAGGTATATGACTCCGAGGCCGTCTTCGGGGAAAACGTCTATGTCGGCCATGATGAGCCATCGACCCTCTTCTACTCCAACGTGGCTGGTTCTGGCAACCGTATGAGGTACCAGCTCACGCTTCCCAAAGATCCCACGCCGACCGCGCCTCAGACACCTGGAAAGTCCTATAACTTCCAGCTTCATCCCGCGTTCTGGTTTGGTATGGCTATGTGTGATACACAGTCATTTCCTGAGCAAGTCAGCACTTGTGCGCCGGATAGCGATAAGAATATCGTTGATCCGGCCGTGAGTCCGAACCATCCGGGAACAGCATTCATGGAGATGCAGTTCTATCCTCCCGGTTGGGTGACCTGGCCTGCTGGCAATAGCTGCGACGCCACAAAGTGGTGCGCCGCCCTCAACATTGACAGCCTCTCGGAAAATGCAGTTACCGGTGCGGCTGGCGCATGTGCGGGTCTAACGGGTATTGAGTATGTCAATTTCGCCTTCATTACTAAGAGCGGCACCCCGCAGCCGAGCTCGCCCCCGAACCCGCTGCAATCAACTATTAATACCTTCACTCCTGACCCCAATGCGGATCTGTTTATGAACTCTGGTGATACCCTGACAGTCACCATGCACGATACGGCGCATGGCCTGCAGATCGACATCCGGGACCAGACGACGCATCAGAGTGGTTCCATGACGACGAGTGCTGCCAATGGTTTCGGTCAAGTTCCCTTCAGCGGTGCCTGCAATAACATTCCTTACGACTTCCATCCCATGTACAGTACCTCGTCGGAGAAGACGCGCGTGACGTGGGCAGCCCACTCATACAACATCGCTTTCGCTGATGAGATCGGTCACTTCGACTACTGCAACGGTACTAATGCTATCACTCCTGGTGGCACCTGCCCGGCAGGCAATACCGAGGGCAATGCTGCTAATGTCGAGCCAAGTGATGGGGATGACGCGGCATGTTTCCCTGCCTCCTCATCGTCGTTAGTCCAGGTACCTGGATGCCTGGCTACCAACACTGGCTTTGATGGTGTTCCTTACACACCAGTCTGGCCTGATGGCAACACCAGACTCCATCCAACTTCGATCCTCTTCACCAGCCCGCTGACAGGTTCACAATATAACGTGAACTACAGCCGGATGGCGTTCGAGGCGGATCTGCCGCGCATCGAGACTGCTGGCGCGAGTTCAAGTCCCAACCTTTGCGATCGCAATACCGGGGCTGGTTGCACGCTGATTCCAAATACCGATGATGGTAATCCTGCTGCATTCTACCCATTCTTCAGTATCAAAAATATTGGAGGTGGTTGCGTCTGGCAGCTTGGGAACCATATCCCAGGGAGCAAGAATGACTTCGGTCAGAATGCTGAGTACGGCACATTGCTGAACTCGAATTACACGGCAGTCGGTGGAGGTGTGACCACGCGATACAACAACTTCCGCCAGATTCTTTCCAAGAATCCATGTGCTGCTAACACTAACTAAGCTGGTCTTTGATTAGCTTGCTTAAAGAGGGCTGCTTCTCTGAAGCGGCCCTTTCTTTCAAAGTGGGGCCATTAATGGCTGTTTCTGTTTACTTTAGAAGCTTTTCTCTCTATCCAGTCTGTCGCATGATGAGCACGAGAGAACTACCAGATAGAAAGAGATCATAAGTGAATCGACGCACAATGCTAAAACTGGGCGCGCTTGGCCTGGCTGCTTCTACACTGGGTATCCTGGCGGAGGAGGAATGGCTTCCTCAGCGTATAGCTCACGCCGCGCCGCCCAACTTGCCAGATATTCAATTTGACATTAGTAATTACATTGCCCCGGCTCGATCTATTGATGGCGTTCTCTTTCGCTTCGGGCCTGTACATACCTTATTTATCACTGCGCGTCTTAAACGCATCCCCACACTCTCCGATCAGCATATCCTGTCCGAGGCTATGAATAGCATTGAGAACTCCTATACATTCAATCCGGCTGGCGTTTTTAGCTTCATTTCCTATGGACTTCCCTACTTCAATCGCTTACTAGCGGACATAGTTGCAGATAAGATGCCCCGGCTGCTCGTCGAGCATACACGTTTTGCTCTGGAAGAAGCCATTCCTGGTCCGACGGATGTATCTCCGCTGAACCCGGATATCACCAAACAGACCTTTAATGTGCCTGTGAGCATCGAATCAAACGATGTCCTCTTTACTTTTCGTAGCGATTCGCTCGCCAATCTTCGCTCGATTGCGGCCTGGTTCCAGGGTAGTAATCATCTGAATGGGAGATTTGTTCAGTCACCGGCCTTTGGGCATCTCTTTCATTTTACCTCCGCACGTCTGATGTTCCTGCAAATCGGTATGCCGCGTAAGATTGCCAGCAGCAATGCGCTTCCATACGCAGGTTCAATTAATCCCCACTCGCCGATGTGGATGGGGTTTGCTGACCAGCAGATAGCCGGTGCTGGTCCCGCGGCAATTACCACCTTTCAGGGCAATTCCTCGGCTCGCTTAACAAATACCAAAGCTGGCGACTACTTTTACAATGGGTCGATTCAGCACTTTTCGCATGTCATTCTGGATTTGAGCCAGTTCTACGCAAGTAACGAACCGTACACCGAGCGTTGCCAGTATATGTTTCGTTCCAATCCTATACCCTCGACTGGCTATAAAAACCAGTACAAAGATGGCGGTGGCCCCGCGTTTTTCGCCAATAGCTACCAGGGGGCAAGTGATGCCCTGGCTAATGCAGAGGCCATCAATACGTACCAGCACGAGCATCGCATGGGTCATCTTACCGCGCTGCAACGTTCTTCGCGCGCGGCAGATAGCACTCCTATCCACATACGTATGGACGGCCCAGGCTTTGATGCCCTGGACGTACCCGGCGGCTACCAGCAGCCAAAACTTCAATTCACCATCTTTGTACCCGCGGCAGATTTTTTCGCCACGATGCGCAAAAACCAGGCTGCGCTCGACCTGGTGGAGCAACATGGCGTGCAGTCTGATGATAACGGCCTGGAGCGTTTTCTAACAGCAACCCGACGGCAGAACTTCCTGGTACCACCCCGCGCGCATCGCGCTTTCCCCCTGCTCGAACTTGCCCTTCACCAGTAGGCGGCTCTGCTCCCGCCCTGGTCAACTGGCAGGGAAGAGAATAGTGGGGTATACTTCCCAATGTGTTGCGCGTTAAGTACCTTTGGGCTACTCTGATTCGCAATAATGAGGGATTTCACATATATGTACTAACATTGTAGGACATTCTATGCTACAATGTACTACCGTGTGTTGTTCTGTTTATTCTTCTGAGTTATCAGAAGACGCTTTCAGGATGTCAGGGTTATGTTTTAGCGGTGGAGCAGAAGGGCTGCATGGAAACGAATATGCAAACATCACTCCAGGAAGATATGTATTCAATCGTCGAGCGTGTCGCGCGTATCGTTTCAAGCGTGCGCGGCCCGCATCCTGACTATGCCCGTATCGCCTCGGAATTAGCCCCCGTCATACCATTTGATGTATTTGGTATTGTGCTTCTACGGCATGATCGCCAGGCTTTGCGCGTCACTATCTGCTCTCAAGAATTGGGTCAGTGGGTGTCTCGTTATCACCAGCATCCCCTGGAAGACTCCATGCTTGAGCGTCTTTTGCGAAGCAGAGCGGAGCAGCCATCAGCCAGGCTCACGGCGAACGACGCGCAGGCATCTCAACCTCAAGATCAGGCATTGCCGGATGCTACGACTGGCAATTTTGAAGATGAGTCTCATGCTATGCTCACCCAGGTGTATCCGGTTGGCCTTGATGGAACGCCTGTCGAGTGTGGCGACGCGCTTAGCGGCCACCCGCAGCTTCGTGCCACTCTTATCGCGCCTCTGGTTGTCGATGATCGTCTGCTGGGATCGCTCGAACTGGGCAGTATGTCCATGCGCGCTTACCAGCAAGAACAGACCCTGCGTATCATTCAGGCTGTTGCCCATGTGCTTGCCGCTGCTATCGAAAGCGCCCAGGCCGAAGGGAACGTCCAGATTCAGGATCGCCAGCGCCAGGAATTACGCAAAGTCTCCAGCGCTCTTACCTCGCAAATGGACCTGGCGACCATCCTGCGCCGCATTGTCGAGGGCATCGCCACTGCTTTGCATGTGGCCTCCGCCATCGTCACGCTCGATCCGCGAGCCGGAAGTCTGCGCCTTGAAGCTCAGTATAGACTGCCAGCAGATGCGCTGCGAAAAATCATCAGCCGCAGAAACGTACTCAACGATCAAACTATTATCGGCTACACCCTGCGTCGTCGCCAACCAGGTGTTTCGAATGATATAGCGCAGGACGAACGTTTCCCGGACAGCGAGGACTTCGCTACCCAACTTGGAATGCGTTCGGTCTTCAGCTACCCTCTCATCGTCGGCCCGAACGTTTTTGGGGCGCTCTTGCTTTTCTCTCCTGAGCCGGGCGGTTTTACCCCTCTGAAAACCGACATTCTCTCACTTTTTGCCAGCCAGGCCATGATTGCCATTCATAATGGGATGCTGCTTGAGGCCGTGCGTGAACGCCAGCGCTTTCAGCAAACTATCGAACAATTGGAAAATGCCTCGCGTGACGCTCTTGACCCGCAGCAGGAACAGGCTTTGCTGGAAAATGTGCGCGCCGAGACCGAGCGTACCTTTGGCATTACATTCACCAGTTTGTTGCGTTTCATCAGCGATCGCCTGTTGACGCGCGGCGAACACGATTTCCAGTCACTCTTGCAGGATCTGAAGGGCGATAGCGACCAACCTGGCAAACTGACAGCCGATTACGCGCTACCGCCAATCGGGGTAGACTCGCAGGCAAATACTCCCCTTACATCAACCGGTGTCACCAGAGAAGAGGGGGCTGCCGCGCTTATGCGCACAGCGGAAGCGGCGCTCGAGCGGGCTGGATTGCTGGGAAATGTGAGCGCTGCTTTCACCGCTATGCTCGATCCAGTTCGCGCAGCCAGCAGAACAACATTTTCTATGCCGCATCTCTACGAACGTGTCACGCGCAATATACAGGACCCCTGGTTTATCGTCGATCTGCAAGGTCACTGCATTTACGTCAACCCTGCTGCCGAAGCCCTGTGTGGCGTGCGGCTTGACCTGGATACATCAGGCAATATCGCCTTCGAAGCGCCGTTTTTAGTGGCGCAAAAGAAACCTATTTTCCCCTACATTCAGGAACTTACGCTGGCCGACGCGCTGGCAAGCTTGCTGCCGCGTATACGCAACCTGGATGAAGTGCAGGCATACCTTCAGGAATTTATCACGCTTGAAATACCCGATACGTACAGCGCTGAAACGTTCCAACGTATGGGCGAAGATGAGGAAAACCTGCCGCGTCTCAACCCTTTGCCGCGCAATACCTTACGCTGTGTCGTTGCTGCTGAGCCGTTGCAGAGGAAAACTTCTCCTTTGCGCAACGATACGCCGGCGACCGGCCAACGATACCAGCGCAGTATGCCGGCTTCCAGAGATCACCTGGGCAATCTACGCTCCAATAGCTCGTTTGCTATGCTGCTTGACAATGCTCCGAGCGACCGTCACTACCAACTTATGCGGTATGCCCTGTATGACCGCCATAACGAATTGATCGCGCACGCTTTGCAAATTCACGACATCACCGATCAGATGCGCGACGAGCGCAATAAATCGACGCTGCTCTCTTCTGTCTCTCATGACCTGCGCACGCCGCTGACTTCCATCAAAGCCGCCGTCAGCAGCCTGTTGCAACCTGGCGTGGAATGGGGCGAGAAGATGCGGCGGGAAATGCTGGAAGATATCGATTCCGAATCAGATCACCTGGATGATCTGATTAACGCTATGGTTGAAATGTCGCGCATCGACATGGGCGCTCTCGCGCTGGAAAAGGAGTGGAGTGATTTACAGGAGATCGTGCATAGCTCCCTCTCGCGCATCAAGCAAACCTTCGCGGGTCGTCGCATTCAGGTGACGTTTGAGCCAGATTTACCGCTGATCCATGTTGACTACCTACAGGTGAAGCGTATATTGTATAATCTGCTGGAGAATGCCGCTCGTCATAGTCCCCCCGATGAAACGATACAGGTCGTCGCGCAAACCATCTCTCTGGAGATGTTCGATGAAAAATCGTCGGATGGCGCGTTACGCTGTGTGCGTGTGCAAGTGATAGATCGAGGGAGAGGTGTGCCAGAAGAGGAACGCGAGCGGATTTTCAAATCGTTTTACAGCCTTGATGGTCATACCGGTCTGGGACTGGCGATCTGTCGTGGTATTGTTGAAGCGCATCACGGGCGCATATGGGTAGAATCTGCCCCTGATGGTGGGGCCTGTTTTGTCTTTATTCTCCCCATCGCCCCGTGAAGGAGTGTTTTTTTATGAAAACAAAAGAGAAGCGCATCCTGGTTGTCGAGGATGATCCCTCCATTCAGCGTATCCTCAAACGTAGTTTGCTGGTGAATGGCTACGAGGTAACGGTGGTTGATTCGGGACGCCAGGCAGTGGAGTTAGTGCGCACTCAACAGCCCGACTTAATCTTGCTTGACCTGTGTTTGCCGGGTGATATTGATGGCATGGAAGTGTGTACGCGCGTGCGCGAGATGTCACAGGCTCCCATTATCGTGGTATCGGCTCGCTCGGAGGAGCCTTTGAAAGTGCAGGCGCTCGATCTGGGTGCCGATGATTACCAGACCAAACCATTCCACACAGAAGAATTGCTGGCGCGCGTGCGTTCCTGCCTGCGGCGCGCGGCCACGCAAGACGCGGAAAATCCCGCCAAACCTGATATTATTGCTACCAACGATGGGTATTTGCGCATGAATCTGATGCGCCACCAGGTATTCGCGGGCGAGCAGAAAATTAATCTCACCCCCACCGAATATGAACTTTTACACCGGCTCATGTCGAACGCAGGCAAAGTAATGACCCATCGCGTGCTTTTGCGCGAAGTCTGGGGGCCGGAATATGGCGATGAGGCCGATTACCTGCGCGTTTACGTGCGGCAGTTGCGACGCAAGGTGGAACCCGAAGCCTCGCAGCCGCGCTACATCGTCACGGAACCCGGCGTGGGTTATGTCTTTAACGAGCAGGTGGCCTTCCAACAGGAATCCGGGGTCAGCTTGTAACCTCGTCACGTAGGCGTGGAGATTTTAACGTAATCTTAACAGGTTTTCACGTCTTTTTTATGGTTGCAGCCATCCATTTGTCGTACACTGCATTATGGGATTGTATGTGGTTCGTTAATAGTAAGGGTAGGGGAAGACGTTATGTATCAGCGGAAGCGCAAGAGTGTGCAAAGTTCAAACACCGACCGCCTGTGGCCGGTGACACGCGAAGCTACACTATCTAGTAAACGCTTGAAGGTGCTGTTTTGGGGGCCTGGTGGTCGTCAAGACCATTATACGCGGATTCTGGCCGCCAATGTCCAACAATGGGGGTACGAAGCCAGTATACTTACCACCGCTATGTCAGGAGGAGGAGCGCGTAATGGCGAAGTAGAGGGGGATATTTTAGTGTATGATCTGGATGACCCACCGTATATGTCAATAGTGCCGGTGGGTAAAACGAGCGATGAGGCAGCGTTCATCGCTCCTTTCCTGGCGAATTCAGATAAAGAGTGGCCGCGCGTTCGTCTTATGATCGCGTTGAGCAGTCGCTCTGTTTCGCGCTTCACGCTCGAACAGATGGGGGCGGTCGCTCTGCTTTACAAACCATTTGAAATCGAACAATTACAACGGTACTTACAGGTCTTTCAACAAGTTTTACTTGATGGGTCAGATCTGGAAAACGGCAATGGTGCCGGGTCCTCTCAGGTATCAAGCGCCAGCAAGGCGGTGCGCGAGCAAGCGTATCAGGACTATGAGCGTTCAGTGCGCATTTTAGTGGTTGAGGATCATCCACATGTGGCTGACACCATGCGCCAATGCCTGGAGTTTGAGCCGCGCTACGATATTCGCATCGCGGAAGACGGCCTGAACGCCCTGAAAGAGTGCGTTGAATGGCAGCCACATTGTATCGTGACCGATTTGCTTTTGCCATACATGGATGGATTCCAGGTCATGCGCGCCTTATCGGCTGCAGCTACGCGCCAGTTGCCCGCGTTTGTGGTAATTAGCGCGCTCACGCAGCATGAATTGCCGCAAAGTCACGTATATCCGCAGGGAAAAAGCGTTGTTTTTATTGACAAGCCGTTTCAGATTGAAAACTTACTGGACGCCGTAGAGCAAGCGCTGGCATAGTAAGCGGTTCGGATACTTTCGGGCTTCGTTTTCTTTCGTGGAAAACGCTGCCTGACGAAGAGACATAGACACAGAAGGATCGAGGGATCATGGAGTCGCAAGACCTCATCATGGATGGAGATTTACAAACACTGGGCCTCCAATCCATATTGAAAATGCTCGCCCTGAGCGGGAAAACAGGCACGCTGTTCATACAGTCGGGGCGTGAGACGCTTTCAATCAGTCTGCGCAAGGGGCAGATCGTCTCCTTGCGAGAGGAAGGGGTCAACCAGCCCGATTTGCTGACCATGCTTTGCCTGATGAACAGGCTCGATCCGCAGCGCGCGCAGGCTGTGCGCGAGGCCGCGCAGGGGAATATGCAGGTGGCTCTGCCTTTTCTGGTTGAGCAGCGTGTGATGGCCCCTGCCGAGATGCAGCAGCGTCTGGAATTTGCCATAACGCAGTCGATTAGCCATGCCTTGCGCTGGGTCAACGGGCGTTTCTCTTTCCATCGCCGCGTTGTCGCGCTGGAGGGGAGAATGACTCCCCTGGATGTCGATAGCGTACTGCTTGAGGCGCTGCGCCAGGCGGACGAATGGGAAGAGATGGGCGAAAATTCCCTCACCCGCGCTACGATGGCGCGCTGGCTACCCGAAGTGAGCAACGATGTGCGCAGTCTGGGCCTGAGCCAGGATCATATCGACGTGTTGTGCCTTGCCAACGGCGAAGTGCCACTGCAAGCGATGGCGATGGCCTTGATGCTGCCCGAAGCGCGCGTCGCGCGTATCCTTGCCCGCCTGTTTGAGTTGCGCCTCGTGGAAATGGTGGATACCGCTCTGGAAGGCGAACTCCAGCAAGACCTTACCAATATTATTATCATGTCGCAGCATACACTCGCGCAACAGCGACAAAACTCTGCCCCTGACCAGCATCTCCTCGGGCTGATAAAAACGCTCTCGCAATGCATCAATGGCCTGCTGATTCATCATGGCATGTATGCGAAGGCGCTGCGCGGGCGTGGTCAGCTTCCGGTGGCGGATATTGTGAGCTACCTGGAAAAGCGCTTTGCCGGGTCCTTACAATTGATGGCAACGCAGCAATTCCCCATTCTGGAAACGGCCAGTTTTGTCAACGGGCAGCTTGATTGTAACGAAATATTTAACCTCGATCATCTGGTGCGTGGCGAGCAATTGGAAGAGTTTTACTGGGAAGCGGTGCGGGGGTTGGCGGTCTTTTTGCGTACCGTATTTACCACGTTGTTGAATGATGAGGTGGGCAATTCATATACAGGGCGACAACTGAATGTGGTCTGGAAAGCGTTCCTGACGGAAGTAGACCAGGAGATACAGCAATACCAGCTCTACCGCGCCGGGCAGAATGCCCGGAGCGCGCGCACTCGCTTCAATGATGCCGCGTATCAAGGCGATACGAACAGACGAGCTGCGGTACAGAAAGAGAGTACTCCGAACTGGTCACCTGAATGGCAAAGGAGCAACCAACGGTGATTGAAGCGGATGTTTTTACCGCAATCAACATGTTTAGACACATTTTGAAAGGCAGGTCGATCTAAATGATGGAACCGGTACCAACAGTGCTAGTGGTGGACGATAGCCCCACGGTGCGCAAGATTGTGCAAATGACGCTGCAACGTGAGCATATCCGGGTGATAACTGCTGGTGATGGTCTCAGCGCGCTAACCTCGGTGGCCGATGAAATGCCCGCACTTATTTTGTTAGATATTCAACTCCCGCGCATGGATGGCTATACCATTTGCCAGATAGTACGGAAAAACTTGCAGTTTCGCGCAATACCTATTATTATGCTGAGTGGGAAGGATGGATTGTTCGACAAGATGCGCGGTCGCCTTGCCGGTTCAACGGAATATTTAACGAAACCGTTTGACTCGGTGGAACTGGTGCAGACCGTGAAGAAGCATCTTGCTGGCTGGCAGCAACGGATGCCGCTACAGCAATATGAGGGGATGCGTACACGACTCCGCCGTCGTGGGTAAAGTCGAAGTCAGGTACTCCAGGTGACAGGGCAAACTGGCGGGGGCTACCCCTCACATACGCAAAATTAACTTTGCCTATAGCCCTTCTTTCCCATATGTCAGGCGCAGGCTATTGCGTCGTTTCAAAGGAAAGGTATACTAGGATGCCAGGACGTAAAGTACTTGTGGTAGACGATAGCTGGACAGAGTTAGCTATGATCGCTACGCCGCTTCGCAATAGCGGTTTTGATGTTGTCACCGCCGTAGATGGCGACGAGGCTCTTGAGAAAGTTTTCAGGGATCAACCGGAGTGCATCGTGTTAGATGTGGTATTGCCGAAACAAAACGGTTTTCAACTGTGCCGTAAACTCAAAAGTTTTGAGGCCAGCAAAAATATACCCATTATCCTGTTGACGAATAAAAATACCCCGCTCGATAAGTCCTGGGGGTTGCGGCAAGGCGCGGATATGTACATGACCAAGCCGTTTAACGAAGATGAGCTTATCAGTAACGTTCGTCGTCTTGTTTAGTGCTTAATGAATGAAGGTGTAGGAGTCTGATCATGTTGCAACGCGATGCAAGGGTGCAGCCACAATCACCTCCGGGCGCATTGCGGCGTGACGGGAATGCTGCCTTTCCCTCGCAAAGGGAGGGCGGCTTTCCCGGTGCCTCGCGTGTATTGCCTGCTAATTTGACAAATCCGCAGGACCTGGCAAACGTTCCGTTAGATGCTACGGTGGTCGGCGAGAATTATCTGGTGTTTTCGTTACTGGAACGTGAAATGGCGTTGAAAGCTGAACATATTCAGGGTGTGGAACGGTTGGCGGATGTGACTCCTCTTCCGCATGTTGCATCCTGGGTGATCGGCGTCATTAATTTGCGTGGCTCCATTGCCTCGGTGGTTGATTTGAGAGCTTTCCTTGGGGTGGAAGTTCTCCCCCACAATCCGCGCACGCGCCTGTTATCGGTCAAATTCAACGAGATGGTCATTTGTCTGGTCGTTGATAGTGTGAGCGAGATGGTATCTATTCCACCAGCAGCCATCATAACTGATTCGCGTCGGGTGCCGCTCCCCCAAAGGCTGGTACCCTTCGCTGAGGGAACAGCTCTCCTGGGTAGACGGAGCGTCATCCTACTGGATGCCTCGCGTTTGCTTTTCTCTGAGAAGATGCAACATTATGCATGAAGTGAGAAGGAGAGAGGGTCGAATAGTGTTCCGGTAGAGTGAAATGACGTGTTAGGCGAATCGAGAATGTAAGCGTTCTCGAAAAACGATTCGCCTGTCATGAAGAGGCGCAGGTGATGTTTGCCTCAATAAATAAGCTGCTTCACAGGAGAGGAGGCCTGGCGGATGAATGATACCGATAAGAGCGGTATGACAGTAAGCTCATTGTTGTTGACAAGCCTTATTGTCTCACTCGCTGTACCTGAGATTGCTTTATTGATCCTGGGTGTGTTAAAGGGGAGCGCCGATCCGAACTTCACGTATGTTGTGGTCGGGGCCGCGCTTGTGGTGCTGGTGGGAGTGTTGGGTGTCAACTATTTTGTGCGACGCAGTATCCAGAACCGGCTCTTGAGTCTGGTGGATGTGTGCCGCAACTTCGCCGGTGGGGATCGAGCGGTGCGTGCAACCGTCGCCGGCGATGATGAGTTCGCCATGCTTGCCATGTCGCTGAACTCACTCCTCGATAATCCGAACTTCACCTCGGGCGGCTCTCCCATCAGCATTGGCGGCAATAGTACCAGTGGTAGCGATGCCGCCGCCCTGCAAGCTCAGATCGAAAAGCTTCTACAGGAAGTGAGCGCGGTAGGTGATGGGGACTTGCGCGTGCAGGCGGAAGTGACGCCCGATACGCTAGGTGTGCTGGCCGACTCGTTTAATTATATGATTGAAGAGCTGGCGAAGGTCGTTGGACGTGTGCAGGCAACGGCTGTGCAAGTGACCAACGGTACACGCCGCATTCTTGATCGTTCCGCCGAACTGGCCCATGCCACCGAGGCGCAGGTAGATCAGATCTCCCAGACCACCTCGGCGGTGGAAGAACTGGCTACCTTCATCCAGAATGTTGCCCATAACGCTCGTCTGAGCGCGGAAGCAGCCCAGGATGCCCTGCGCAACGCCAATGTCGGTCAGAACGCGGTGCGCCAGTCGATTGAAGGAATGGTACTCATCCGCGAAAACGTGCAGGAAACCTCGAAGAAGATCAAACGCCTGGGCGAGCGTTCCAATGAGATCAGTGAAATCATTCGTATCATTGAAGACATCGCTGACCAGACGAACCTGCTAGCCCTGAACGCCGCCATTCAGTCGGCAATGGCCGGTGAGCATGGACGCGGGTTTGCCGTTGTGGCCGATGAGATCCGTCTACTGGCAGAACGTTCAACCGAGTCAACAAAACGTATTGAAACCCTTGTCAAGAGTATTCAGGGCGATACCTATGAAGCAGTCGTCGCTATGGAAGATAGCACCCAGGAAGTGGTGAAAGGGTCGTCACTCGCTGATGACGCGGGTCGCGCTCTGAACTCCATCTACGCTGCTGTAGAACGACAGGCGCAGATGATCGAAGACATCGCGCGCGCTGCTAATGAGCAGGCGCAGGTGTCTGAGAACGTGGCGATTGCGATGGGCGAAATCTCGGAAACCACGCGCCAGACCAATAGCGGCACACAGGAAGCATCGATGAGCGTTAGTTATCTATCGGAACTTGCCGATCAACTACGCGCCTCGGTCTCGACTTTCCGCCTGCCAGAACGCGCGAATCAAATGGTGGACGTTTTCCCTGAAATGAACCCGATGCAGGCTCTGCCGGTCGGCAATGGCGACCAGTATTACCAGCAGGATGCAGGTATGAACAACGACTGGAATTCGGGCTTTTCATCCGATTTCCTCTCATTGCCACAGCCACAGGAGCCTGATAACGCCGGCGCGTACCAGTACGCATTCAGCAACCAGCAAGACTTTAGCTCGCAGCCAGGTTTCGCTCCACAGTTCGGCGGGCAAGCGTTTGGCAACCAGCAAGGTTTTGATGGGCAGCAGTTTGGCAGCCAGCAGGGTTTTAACGGGCAAACATATGGCAACCAGCAGAATTTTAACGGGCAGCAATTTGGCGGCCAGCCAGGGATGCCGACCTTTAATGGAGGGATGGGGCAGCACTCAGGCGATTTAGGTGGCTTCGACTTCCAGCAAAATTTTGACGGGCAATTCGATTTCGGTGAGCAGGGGCAGGCGTTTGGGAACCAGAACCAGGGTCAACAGTACTTCCCGCCTATCAATCAGACGCCCGGAGTTCCACAACAGAACTTTGGCGCGCCGCAGCCGCCAACCGGGCCTAACCCTCGTCAACGTATGCGAAACCCCGGACAGAATCAATCAGGATTTAGTCAGGACCAGGTACCTTTTCCGAATAGCGGCTATCTGGGACAGTAAGTAAGAATGAGTGGGTGCGCGAATCATGTCGAATACTTTTGATAAACTCTCAGTCCTCGATTCGTTCATCGAAGAGGTCAACAGCTATTTGCCCGAAATCGAAACGAACCTCGGACGGTTGGCGCAGTCAACGGATGACATGGAGGCTCTCGAGGAGAGCTATCGGCGCGCCCATACCATCGGTGGCTCTGCATCTATGATGGATTTTCCGGGACTGGCGCACGTCGCGCACGGCATGGAGGACATCCTGGGCGACGTGCTGGACAATCTCGCCAAACTCGATCCACCTACCCTCGGCCTGCTGCATCGTTCTCTTGAGCGCGTTCATCGCCTTGTTGATGGCATTCATAAAGGTATCGACGAGAATGCCGTTATCGCTGAAGATGACGCTGATTACACACAGTACCGGGCGCAAATAGAAATGACGGCTCGGACGACCACTGAGCAGGGTGGCACGGGCGTAACTTCCCCGCAAGAGCCGGTTGTTGCGTCCTCTGCGTTATACCCGGAACCTGTTCCCGCTATTCCTTCGCTAGATGAAATGCTGGCTTCTTTCCGCGCGCCGGGAACTGCTGCCGGTGAAGAGGTGGCATGGCCGGAAGACCCGGTACCCATGTCAAGCGCGGATATGCGTGTTCAACAGGAAACACAGCCTCAGCCTCCTTTGCCCGTTGTCCCGGCTGCGTCTGTCGAGCCAGCGCAACCCAGCGCGCTGGAAATGCTGGCGACTTCCTCACATCGTATTCCCGTCAGTCCGCCCGTGACGCCAAACTTGCCGGTTGTCGAGGAGAATGAAGCAACTCCTGTTCAGGTTCCTGAGCCAACCTATAGTTTTGAAACAGCGCGTCCCATGAGAAATGTGACTGTGCCGCTTGCAAGCGAACGCAGCGCGAATTTGCCCGCGCAGGCGGATGGACTATCCGTGGCGCAAATTTATCACCAGATGCAACAGGATGCCCGGGTTGTGGAAGACCAGGCGACATCCCTCAAGAGAACACTTACACAACTGCGCCTTGCTGCTACCGTGATCGAAGCGCAGCGTACCGAGTTCAAAGGTTTCCTGGATGGCTCGAAGGATGCACTCGACCGCATGGAGGAGTGGGCCGGGAAAGCGATGGGCCTGAACCTGCGCAACAGCCCGGAACAGGTGCGACGTTACCTGCCCCTGTCGGTGATGTGGGTAGCCAATAGCAAGCTGAAAAAGGTGCTGGAACTGCTCATGCAGATGATGGGCAGCGTCGAACTGACCGATGAGCAGATGCAGGCGAGCATGGCGCAATTGCAAGCATCCATCGAGTCTTGCGGCGAGGCCATCGATCAATTGCAGGGAACTCCATCCGGTCAACTCTGGAGTCCCTGGGAGAAACAAGTATCGCGCGATACCGTACACGAGCGCGTTACCTTTGAACGCCATGCGAGTATCGACGATCTGCGGGCAGAAATCGAAGCGCAGTTGCGCGAAGAATATGAGCAACGCCCTCTAACGGTAGCAACGCGCGCTGAGCTAGAACGACAGATACGCAATGAGCTGCGCGAGGAATTTGAGGCGCGGCGACAGTTGCAGGAAAGCGTGGTAGGCACAGAATCAAGCGAATCGCTGCATGAGCTTGAGGCACGCCTGCGCCAGGAAATTGAAATCACCGTGCGCAGTGAATTTCTCAGTACCCTCACCGGTGATGTAGATGAAATACCAGGCGCGGCAGCAATGGATCGGATGATGACCTCATCGGCCCCTCTTCCCGCTCCGGCCATACCATCAATGCCTGTCTTGTCTTCTCCACCTGTTCAACCCGCGTCAACGGCGTCATATGTTTCACCCCAGGCGTCGGATTTTGGCGAGGAAGCGGCGGAGATCTTTCGCCTGGAAGCGGAAGAGCATCTACAAACGATCAGTATGTTTGTAGCCAGTCTTGAAAATGCTCCGACTGACCTTGAACCTATTCAGGGTATACGACGCGCAACGCATACGCTTAAAGGCGCGGCTGGTATGATGGGTTTTCGCTCCATTGCCGACCTTTGCCATATCTCGGAAGACCTGCTCGATAGCGTGATGGAAGAAACCATTCCAATCACGCCTGCCATACTCAGTATTATTCTGGATACGGCTGAAGCTCTCGATATGCTTATCAACGAGAAGGGCGCGAGTGGCGAGGGTGCGGCAGCGGTGGAATTGCTACGCAAACGCTACAATCAAATCCTGGGCGAGCAACCGTCTCTGGCGCGTGTCATGGATGAGGAGCTTGAGGCGGATATTGAAGCCAGCGAGGCCGTCATATTACAAGAGGCGGTCGCTAAAAATGTGGTTGATGCAAACCTGGCGGGCGTGGGAACGGCGGGGATGCAACAAATGGCGCGCGGCGACCTCAGCGTGCGCGTGCCATTGACCAAGCTCGACGAACTCGTCAACCTCTTCGGCGAATTGCTGGTGAACCGCAGCATTCTCGAAGAGCGCTTGCAACGCCTGGTGCGCCTGGTCTCGGACGCGGGAGTGAGTAGCAACCGCTTACGCGACGTGGGTCAGAAACTCGAGAGCCGTTTTGAGGCCGCGACACTCCCCAGCGGGCGCTCCGTCCAGGTGATGCCTGGTCAGGGTCAGGGAAATACCAACGCCAATGGTTACAATGGCATAAAGAATGCCAATGGCAAGGTAGAACCTGCTCACCTGGCCGAATTTGACGAACTGGAACTCGACCGCTATACAGAGTTCCACCAGCTTGCGCGTGGTCTGAGCGAAGGTATTTCGGATATGACCACGCTGAGCAACGAAATGGACGCCATCATACGAGATTGTGAAGGTGTATTCAGCCGCGAAAATCGCCTCAATACCACCTTCCAGGATCGCTTGATGAAAGCTCGCCTGGTGCCATTGTCAACCATGATCCCGCGCCTGTACCGCACAGCTCGCGCGGTGGCCCTTAAACAACATAAAGAATTTGAGTTTGTGTTGGAAGGCCAGGAGACTGAGGTTGACCGCACGGTTATCGAGGAAATCGCCGGCCCGTTGCTGCACCTGATGCGTAACGCGGTGAACCATGCCATCGAAACTCCAGAGGCGCGCATGAATCGCGGCAAACCCTCCGCCGGTCAGATCAAGCTTTCGGCAGCTTATGAAGGAAACCAGGTGGTCATTATGGTGCGCGACGATGGCACGGGTATTGACCCGGTGCGCGTGCGTAACGCGGCTATCTCGCGTGGCTTTATCAGTCCTGATCAGCAATTGAGTGAAGGCGACATCATCGAGCTAATATTCCGCCCCGGTTTCTCGACTGCCGAGGTGCTGAGCGAAGAAAGCGGTCGCGGCGTCGGTCTGGATGTTGTGCGCGATAGCGTCGCTCGCCTGCGTGGTACCCTCGAGGTAGAGTCAATGCCGGGGGAGGGAACTGCCTTTACCATGAAGTTCCCGACCAGCCTGGCTATTCAAAGCACCATGATGGTGACGGTGGGCGAAAATCAGTATGCTATTCCAACTGTGATGGTCGAGGCCATTGGTCGCCTGGACAACTTCAAGCAATCAACGTCCGGTGGACGACCCTCCATTGTTGTGCAGAATGACCTCTATCCGCTCATTATGCTCTCACAATTGCTGGAACTGCCTGTGACGACGCCCGATGATAAAGCGCCTGTATTGCTGGTGCGTACCGATCGCCACCGGGTCGCGCTGGTGGTAGATAGCATTCGCGGCAAACTGGATGTGGTGATGAAGAACCTGG
>DASTKD010000302.1:0-12031 GCA_035716135.1 Ktedonobacteraceae bacterium | reverse complement strand
ATTGACGCCGGCCATGCCTTCGATGGTCGTAATGACCATGCCATCAGCCTGTACCGCGAACATCAGGCAGGCGCGCGCCGCCTCGCCGTTGAATAGTACCGTGCAGCAGCCGCACACGCCGTGTTCGCAGCCAACATGGGTACCGGTCAGGTGCAGTTCGTGGCGCAAGAAGTCGGTGAGCAGCATTCGCACCGGCACTGTGCGTTCGTAACGATTCCCGTTAACCGTTACAGCGATTTCACACTCTTCTACACACCGGGAAAAATCCTCATCTAATTCTCGCATTAGTGTGTCCCTTCCTGTCTCTCGCGTCGCTCCCAGGCTTGCTTCAAAACGCGCCGCGTTAGCTCGAATGCCAGTTCGCGGCGATACTCGACGGTGGCGTGTACATCCTGCATATCCTCGCCGACCACGTCCCGCGCGGCTCCAGCAGCGTCTTCCAGCGTTCGTGCGTCAAGCCTTGTGCCAATCAGCGCTTGCTCAACGGCATGTGCGCGTATGGGTGAACCGGCTACACCGAGGTATGCGATATTAGCCGACATGCAGGTATCGTCAGGCGCGGGGGTGAGTACCGCCATCGCTCCCACCAGCGCGTAATCTCCTGAACGTCGCGCGAACTCGATAAAGGACCAACCTGCCTGGGACGCTAGCCAGGGAAAGCGTACCTCTGTAAGCATCTCGCCCACTTCGAGCGTGGTAGAGAGATAGCCGGCGAAAAAATCTTCGGCCTTGATCGCCCGCTCTCCACGCATACTTTGCGCCAGCACTTCCCCCCCGAGGCAGGTCAGCAGCGCGGGAAGCTCGGCGGCTGGGTCGGCGTGCGCCACACTGCCTACCACTGTCCCACGATTGCGTATTTGCATATGCCCGATATGCTTGATGACTTCCACCAGCATCGGGTGCTTCTCCTGCACCAACAGCGAACGCTCGATTTGTCGCTGGCGAGCAATCGCGCCAATTGCCAGATAGTCAGGTTCCGTCTCGTAGTAATGCAATTCGGAAATGTGGTTGATGTCTACAATGTAGGTGGGCGCAGCCAGGCGCATATTGAGCAGGGGAACAAAACTTTGCCCTCCTGCCAGCACCTTGATCTCTTCGCCATACTGGTCGAGCAATGCAAGCGCCTCGTCGAGGATACGCGGCGCGCAGTAATGAAAACGTGGAGGTTTCATGATACGCTTCCCTCAAAAAATACGTTGCCACTAAGCAGTAAAGACGGCCAGTACGACCGTCTTAAAAAAATAAGGCCAGAGCGTCATTTATGTACAGGAAACTGGATGAATCGTTCCCTGTTTGGAATAAGAGTTAAACTACTACTGTCAGGGCTTTCTGTCAAGCCCTGGTGTGCCTGCCTCTCATAAATTCAGCTTGTCGCGCGCATATCAGTAATGATATACTGGAATAAATGTTCCTGGATGCATCAGAAAATGGAGCAGTATGCAGCACGCGAACTCTGCGCAAACCCAACTGGAAGACGAATACCTGTTTGGCTGGGACCCAACGCCGGGCATTGTTTCTGTGTGGGCAAATCGTTCTGGCGAAGCCATCCTGTGGAGGCGCGAGGGCGAACGTGTCACAACTAGCAGGGAACGTTTTCGTCCCTGGTTGTTTGCTACCTCTCTTAATGACCTGGAACACGTAGGCGCGTCACTGGAATCGACTTCCACGCCGGGAGCGCGTATTACGTACCGGGAGTTAGATGGTGACGAAGGTAGCTATCGCTACCTGCTCTCAGCGGCGGATGGCCGCTTGCTCGAACATGAACTGTTGCGCGGCGCATCGCAACGATTACAGCGCAATGTGACGAGCATTAACCAGTTACAGGATGAATACCACCAGGTCGGCCCCGTTGAGCAATACCTCATGGCGAGCGGGCGCGTCTATTTCCGGAGCTTGAGCTATGAAGACCTGCACCGCCTGCAATTTGATCTTGAAACTACTTCGCTTGAACCACAGAATGGGCGTATCTTTCTGATTTCCGTGCGCGATAATCGCGGCCTGGCTGCGGTGCTGGAAGCTCCACAGCCGCAGGACGAGGCGCGGATGATCGCTGATCTATGCGCCCTTATCCGTGAACGCGACCCCGACGTGATCGAGAACCATAACCTCTTCGGTTTTGACCTGCCCTTTTTAGAGCATCGCGCATCTGTCCATAGAATTTCCCTGCGCATCGGGCGCGCGGGTGGCCCAACGTTACTCGAACGGCGCGAGGAGACGCTGGCGATTGGCCCGGAGGCGCGGAAACGGGTGCGCTATAGCCTGGCGGGGCGCGAGTTGATCGATACGCTGGATGCCGTGCGCCGCCACGACTTCGTGGTGCGTGACATGCCCGGGCATGGCTTGAAAGATGTTGCTCGCTACTTCGGCATCGCCTCGCCCGACCGCGTGTACCTGGAAGGGGCCGCTATATACGACACCTATCGCCGCGATCCCGAACGGGTGCGCCGCTATGCGCTGGATGATGTGGATGAAGTCGATGGGCTTTCGCGTCGTTTGCTAGGCGCGCCCTTTGCGCTGGCAAGCATGGCTCCCCGTCGCTATGAACGCCTGGCCTCGGCTGGCCCGGCGATGGGCATTCTCGAACCAATGCTAGTACGCGCCTATTTGCGCTCCGGGGCCGCGCTACCTCGACAGAATGCGGCACAAACGTCGGAATACGGCTTGCACGAGGGCGGCGCGGTACATCTTTATGCGGAAGGCGTGGCGGAACATGTCGTAAAATGCGATGTCGCCTCGCTGTATCCCTCGCTCATGCGCACCTTCCAGATTGGCCCGGCCTGCGACCGCCTGGGCGTGCTGCTTAGTCTTGTGGATAGACTGACCGATTTACGGTTGACGCATAAGGCAGCCGCGAAAGCTGCTTCCCCTGGTTCGGTGGAGGCCAATCATCACGAAGCAACCCAGGCTGCTATGAAGATACTCGTCAATTCCGCTTATGGTTATATGGGCGCGGGATCTATGGCCCTTTTCGCCGATAACTACGCCGCCGGAGAAGTTACGCGGCGCGGACGCGAAATACTCACGCAGGTAGTAGATGCGCTGCGCGGGCGCGGCATGGCGCTGATCGAAGCTGATACCGACGGCGTGTATTTCGCTGTGCCTGCTAATTGGAGCGAGGAGCAGGAACGCGAACTGGTGGCGCAGGTCGGCGCGGAATTGCCAACCGGCATCCGGCTTGAATACGAGGGACGCTACCGCGCCATGTTCAGCCACGAAGTCAAAAACTATGCTCTCCTTACCTACAATGGGCAGTTGGTGGTGCGCGGCGTAGCTCTCCGTTCCAGTCGCTCAGAGCCGTTCGGCGACCGTTTTTTGCGCAAGGCACTGTTATGCTTACTTACCAACGATATCCCTGGGTTACGCAACGCTTTCCTGGATACCGTGATGGCTATTCGCGGCAACGCCCTGCCAGCTTCTGAAATGGGGTCGCGGGTACGCCTTTCAAAGACGCCGGAAGCCTACCTGTCTTCACGCGCGGTGCATCCCGAACCGCAGTACGAAGCGCTGCTGGCTGCTGGTCGCTCGCGCTGGTTTCCGGGCGAACGTGTGCGCTTCTATCGCGCTCGTGGCAAAGCCTACGTCTGGCTGCCAGAAGATTCCGAGGATACCACGATTGACCAGAATCGCGAGCAAACGAAAAAAGATGGTGCCGCGCCTTCAATGCGCGAAATCGTGGGAGATCGCCGCGATTATCATGTTGAACACTACCTCAATGTCCTGGTAACGTCATACGCGGCTCGCCTGCGCAAAGCCTTCGCCCCCGAAGATTTCGAGCAGCTTTTTCGTGTAGAGCAGGCAGGCTTATTCGATCAGCCGGTTGAGAGTATCGAACCGCGCTGGATTCGTTGCGAGGAGCGATGATCCTCACTGAAACAGGCTCATCTGCGTAGTCGGCCTATGACCATCAAGCAACATGTAAGGCGCGGCTTGCTCAGGAGCGCGAATTTGCAGTTTGCGCAGGTGGGCAAGATCAGCAATACGTCCCTGGCGTCTGGCATGGATAATCCTGTCTGCCCCTGTTGGGCCAATGCCCGGTACGCGAAGCAGTTGCGCCCGTTCGGCTGTCATTATTTCTACCGGAGATTGGCGAAGGTGTCTTTCTGCCCATGCGTGTTTGGGGTCGATGTGCGTTGGCAGATTGCCATCGAACAGGAAATCCAGGTCGTGGATACTCCAACCATAGTCGCGTAAAAGGAAACTGGCCTGATACAGGCGAAATTCCCGCAGGGGATCGGTCGGAACCAGATTTTCAAAGGGGGTCTGCTCAACCGGGCTGAAACCAGAATAGTAGGCGCGCGTCAAACCGGCGTGGCGATAAAGCCGCTCGCTTATGGAGAGTAGCTCATGGTCGGTATCGCCCACCGCGCCGACGACGAATTGTGTCACGGTGCGCGCCAGCTTCTGATGCGGGTTCTCGCGGCGAATCACTTCTGCCCAGCGCAACATTTTGAGCAATTCGTTGGCGAAACCCTTCTTAGGGGCCAGCGAACTCAGGCGATCCTGCGTGGGTCCTTCGAGGTTGACCGAGATGCGATCAGCCAGTTGCATCGCGCGATACAACTGCTCGTACTGCACACCTGGCATAATCTTGAGATGGACATATCCTTGATATTGATAACGATGGCGAATGATCTCGATGGTATCGATGATCTTATCCTGCGTGGTTACGCTACCTTTGATGATGCCAGACGAGAGAAATATCCCCTGCGCGCGATCAGCACGCTGCAAGGTATCAAACGCGCCCGCCATTTCATCCGGCGAGAAGGTCATACGTCTCGTTTTGCTGCGCCCCGCGCGGAAAGGACAATAAAAACAGTTGCGTTCGCAAGCGGTGGTAAGCATGGCTTTCATAATGGGCTTCTTGCCCGTTGGCGTTGAAACGTTGGTAATGCATTCCGCCAAACTATGTGACTGGTAGGGCGCGCGCCTCCGCTCCATCATCGGCTGGTCGCCGGATGGCTCGAACCGCGTCGCGTCTCCCAATTGGGCGAGCTTTGTTATAGTGTCGGGCGTAATCAGTGTGTGCATAGAACAAGTATACTGAACGGGCGTTCTATTGTCAATTATCTTGTAAGCAAAAAGCAGGGGCAAGCAAACTGATTTACAAGTTTGCTTGTCCCTCCTTTCTCATCTGCCATGAGAGGCGGCAAGGCGTATTAACGCATACGTATCAAGCCCATCGGCAGAGTGATAGGGCTATTGATCGACCGGAGCAAACCGCCTAACGCTGCGTACCAGCCAACGATGGCGGTAGCTACCCCAAACCAGCCACCAATAGCCAGTAAGACTCCATTGGAGCCAGCGAATGTTCCAATGGTCAGGAAGAGGAAGGCGATGAATAACAGGATCATCGTCAGGGCGAGCGCGCCGCTACTCCTCAAACTGCCGATGAAGAGTACCCCCGTAAAGATCGTCCAACACAGGAAGAGCAGACCAATCGCCTGGTGGAAGTCTACGGTGGAAATGTTGAGCGCGCTGGATATGCTGGAGCCTGGCATAAAAATGATGCCAAAGGCAACCAGAAAACCACCATACGAGGAGAAGAGAGTAGCGGCAAATGTGTTCTCTCTTTTAAATTCCCACATGCCTGCAAGAATCTGGACGAGTCCTCCATAGAAAAGCGCGAAGGCGACGACAAGCGTGGTGCCAGTGCGTATTGATGGAATGATGAATCCTGCATAGGAGCAACCAATGATGGCTGTGGTGAATGCAAGTGCGCCCAGACCCAGAGGGAGGGGATTGGCAACAGTAAGGGGAGCGGAACCCTCTATGGGTTCGACAACATCTACATGACGATCCGAAGGTGTGGCATATTGAGCCATTGCAGTTCCTACCTTTCTTCTTTGAAAAACTAAGAACAACAGTACAGTTTTTATATCGCTTTACGATATTATCGTACTACGATATATTTATATGGTAGCATGAGGATTGTGTTATGTCAATCGGTTTGCGCTGTCTCTTGAGCCTTCTATCCGTTTTGTGCCATACTCTAAGCAATCTCTCATCAACGAGTGTTTCATATTAAGGGAGGTGCGTGTATGCGAATTGGAGCCGGGTTGCCCTCCGGTATTGCGGGAACACATAGCCAGCTTATTTTGAATTGGGCGAGGCAAGCGGACGAGGGACCCTTTGCGAGCCTGGGTGTGATCGACCGGCTCGCCTATGATAGCTTCGAGCCGCTTACCACGCTGGCAGCAGTCGCTGCCATCACGCAGCGTGTCAGGCTGGCAACCACTATTGTGATCGGGCCATTGCATAATAATGCTCTGCTTGCGAAGGCTGCCGCGACGGTTGATGCGCTCTCGCAGGGCAGGCTCGTGTTAGGGCTGGCGGTTGGCGCGCGTCATGAAGATTACGAGGCGGCAGGCATCGACTATCGCAGCCGGGGCAGGCGACTTACCGAACAATTAATCGCGCTGCGCTCGTTGTGGGAAGATAGCGCGATTGGTCCGAAAACAGCCAGACAGCGCGGTCCCGACCTCTTGATTGGTGGATTAAGCGATCAGGGTTATGCGCGTATGGCACGTTACGCCGATGGCTATGTGCATGGCGGCGGACCTCCCAGGGCATTCGCGCGCGGAGCCGACAAAGCGCGTGCAGCGTGGAGGGACATGGGGCGACCTGGTAAACCCCAAATATGGGCGCAAGCCTATTTCGCGCTCGGCAGCGAAGCAGATGTACAGGCCGGATACCGCTATATGCGCGAGTACTATTCCTTCGCCGGACCTGTCGCCGAAAGAATTGCTTCATGGATGCTTACCACTCCTCAAGAAATTGCCGGATTTATCCGAGGGTACGAGGAGGCGGGTTGTGACGATCTGCTCCTTTTCCCTACCATACCTGATATTTCACAGCTAGAGCGATTGGCCGAAGTACTCGTTGGCCTGGGCAGGAGCGCGCGATGAAGATCACCATTCTCGGCGGTGGCCCTGCCGGGCTATATAGCGGGCTGCTCATCAAAAAAGCTAATCCCACGCACGATATTACGATCATCGAACGCAACGCCGCCGATGTCACTTACGGTTGGGGCGTGGTTTTTTCTGATCGCACGCTTGCCTCGTTTCAACGCGCCGATTACAAGTCATACGAACAAATCACCGGCCAGTTCGTAAAGTGGGATGCTATCGATGTGCGCTATCGCGGTGAAACGATACGCTGCGGAGGTCACGTCATCGCAGGTATCGCGCGTATGTCCCTGCTCAAGATTTTGCAGGGACGCTGCCGCGAAATAGGCATCAATTTGCGTTTTGGTGAAGAGATCAACGATATTGCGCAATTAGACGGCTATGATTTACTGATCGCGGCTGATGGCCTCAACAGCGCGGCGCGCAAGACCTTCGACGCGCATTTCAAACCCGCCATCGAGTATGGCAAAGCCAGGTATATCTGGCTGGGGACAAATAAGGTGCTCGACGCCTTCACCTTTATTTTCCGCGAGAACGAACACGGCCTGTTCCAGGTCCATGCTTACCCCTACAGCGGTACATCCAGCACTTTTCTGATCGAATGTGATGAGGTATCCTGGCTTAACGCCGGGTTGGACAAAGCCAGCGAAGCGGAGAGCCTGGCCTATTGCCAGCATTTGCTCGCGGAACATCTGAATGGCGCAAAGCTGCTTTCCAATAACTCGAAGTGGATCAGTTTTCCCACCCTCAAGACCAAAAACTGGCATTATCGCAACGTCGTTCTGCTGGGCGATGCCGCGCATACAGCCCATTTTTCCATCGGGTCAGGCACGAAACTGGCAATGGAAGACGCCATCGCGCTGGCAGGCGCGCTCGAACAACACAATGACCTCGAGGCGGCACTCAACGCCTACGAGTTGGAACGCAAACCAGTCGTCGAGGTCTTCCAGCGTGCCGCGTCCGAGAGCCAGACCTATTTTGAGACTATCAAACGCTATCTTGGCCTGGAACCGCTGCAATTCGCCTTCCAGTTGCTCACACGTAGTGGCAGGATCAGCTATGACGACCTGCGCTTCCGCGATGTGCGTTTTGGCGAGGCGGTTGATCGCTGGCACGCAGAGAAAGCATGTGAAGCTGCACCGTCGTTGCCTTTGGAGAGTGAACCACATAGGGTAATTCATCCCATTTTCTCGCCCGCGCCAATGTTTAGCCCTCTCAGATTGCGTTCAATAGAGCTTTCTAACCGTCTGGTGCTGACTCCTGGTTATGGCGATAATCCCGTGCAGGAGCCAGCGCCGGGAGACAGATACAGCGAGCTAATCGGCGCTTTAGCCCGGCGTGGCGCGGGGCTTGTACTAACAAGTCCAGTGGCTATATCAGCAGAGGGGCGTATTACGCCGAACTGCCCCGGCATCTATAGCCAGCAGCATTTTGCTTTATGGACGCGGCTGAACAACAGGCTGCATAGTGAAACCCGCTCGCAGGTTGCCATTGTATTGAACCATGCCGGGCGTCGCGGTTCAACACAGTCGCGGTTGTCAAACGGGCTTGATAGACCGCTATCCTGCGACAACTGGCCGTTGCTCGCGCCATCATCCATTGCATATACTTCTATCGCTCAAGTTCCCGCAGAAATGGGGCGCGCGAATATGGAGCGTGTGCGGGATGAATTTGTGCAGGCAACGCGATACGCATCCGATGCCGGGTTTGACATGCTGCAACTCCATATGGCATATGGCTATCTGCTGGCTAGCTTTCTGTCACCGCTAAGTAATCGACGCGACGATGAATATGGTGGAGAATTGGAGCGGCGTATGCGCTACCCGTTGGAGGTCTTTGATGCGGTGCGAGCTTGCTGGCCGGCGAACAAACCGTTGTCAGTTGCGCTCAATGCCAGCGACTGCGTCAGGGGTGGCATGACCATTGAGGATGCTATCGTGTTTGCCGGAGCGTTGAAGGAGCGTGGATGTGATATAATTGCGGTGCTGGCGGGCCAGACCACCAGCGACGGCGAACCCACTTATGGGCGTGGTTTTCTAACCGCCTACAGCGATCGTGTCCGCAACGAGGCTGGTATTCCAACCATCGTCGGAGGCTATTTAACCACCAGCGACGAAGTGAATACCATCATCGCGGCTGGCCGCGCCGACCTGTGCATCATAGAATCCTCGGACATATAAGAGCAATCACACACGAGTATATTTGGAGGAAATACCCTTATGGCAGGCGATCAAACTCTCGTTCTTGTCGGCAAACGCGCTGTCGTCACGGGCGCGGGACGCGGCATCGGGCGCAGTATTGCGCTGGCGCTCGCCCATGCTGGCGCGGATGTCGCGGTGACAGCCCGTACCAGTGCGGAACTCGATAAACTGGTGGCTGAAATTCAGGCGATAGGTCGTCGCAGCCTGGCGATTTCCTGCGATGTGACGGACCCTGAGCAGGTAAAGTATATGGCATCCACGCTGATCGATAGTCTGGGTGGAGTCGATATTCTCGTCAATAATGCAGGCAACGCGGGCAGTCATAAATTCCTCAACCATTCAGATGAACTCTGGCATCGTATGCTGGCTGTCAATCTGACCAGCGTGTATTATGTATCAAAAGCCTTCGCACCCGTTCTGGTCGAACAACGCTCTGGCCGCATCATCACCATCGCCTCCATCGCTTCTCGCGTGGGCGGTGGCTACATCGCCGCCTATACCGCCGCCAAGCATGGCGTGTTGGGTCTGACCCGCGCCCTGGCTGTAGAGTTGCTGCCCTATAACATCACAGTCAACGCCATTTGCCCCGGCTACGTAGATACGCCCATGACCGACGGCAGTGTCGCCAATATCTCCGCCCGCACAGGTATGAGCGAGGCGCAGGCACGCGAAACGCTGGCAAAGTCCAGTCCGCAGCGCCGCCTGATCGAGCCGGAAGAAGTGGCATCCATTGCTGTCTTTCTGGCACAGGACAGCAGCAAGGGCATTACCGGGCAGGCCATCAATATCGATGGCGGTGGCGTCATGTCTTAACGTGGAGGATAGTCATGGCTTACGATTTTCTCTATGAAGTCGCTGATGGAGTCGCCACCATCACACTCAATCGCCCGGAAGTAATGAACGCGCTCACCTTCGAAGTATATGCTCAGTTGCGTGACCTTTTTGAAGCGCTGCGCGGCGATGATGCGGTACGCGCCGTAATTCTCACGGGTGCGGGAGATAATTTTTGTTCCGGCGGCGATGTGCATCAGATCATTGGCGAGCTGTTCAAGCGCGATATGCAGGGGCATTTGGAGTTTACGCGCATGACCGGAGTGGTTGTGCAAAACATGCGAATGCTCGATAAGCCCATTATCGCGGCGCTCAACGGTATGACCGCCGGTGCGGGAGCCGTACTTGCTTTGGCCTCTGATCTGCGCATCGCCTCCGAACGGGCGCGTTTTGCTTTTCTCTTCACTAAAGTTGGTTTGACGGGCGCAGACATGGGCGCGGGTTATCTCTTGCCGCGTGTAATCGGCATGGGGCGCGCCTTTGAATTGCTCCTGCTGGGCGATACCATCGATGTTGCCACCGCCGAACGGTTCGGCCTTGTGAACCGCGTCGTCCCTCATGAGGAATTGTTGCCAGCCGCCCGGCAGTGGGCGAAACGCCTGGCCAATGGCCCCACGCTGGCGATTTCCATGACCAAGCGAATGCTCAACCAGGAACTCAACATGGACCTGGTTTCCGCCATCGAAGCCGAGGCACAGGCGCAAGCTCTGATGCTAATGGGCGATGATCACCGCAAGTTCTATGAAGCGTTCCAGGCCAGGCAGCGCAAAGCATGATACAATAGTTGCAAACCTTGAGGATGAGCTATGGAAAAAGAGATTATCAACCCATCATCATTAGCGCAACCCACAGGATTCAGTCATGGCATTGCTGTTACAGGTGGTCGCCTGCTCTTCCTGGCAGGACAGACGGGAAGCGATGCTGAGGGGCATATTGTCGCGCCCGGCAATATTGTTGCTCAGTATGAGCAGATCATGCGCAACTTCCAGGTGGTCGTGGAGGCGGCGGGTGGCAAGATGCAGGACATTACCAAACTCAATATTTTTGTGCGCGACCGCGATACCTACCTGGTGCATCTCAAGCAACTGGGGCAGGTGCATCGTTCGTTCTTTGGCGCATACTACCCGGCGATGGCGCTCTTCGAGATTTCGCGCTTTTTCCAGGACGAAGCGCTGATCGAAATCGAAGGGATGGCAGTCGTCGAAGACTAGAGGGACAGGCTATGGACTTTGCGCTGACTCCAGCCCAGCAAGATGTACAGCAACAGGCGCGCCAGTTCGCTGAACGCGAGGTTGCGCCTGGCTCGCGTGAAGCCGACGAAAAGGGTGAGTTTCCCCTGCACCTGGTCAAGCGCATGGGAGAACTCGGCTTCCTTGCCGGGCCGGTTGACCCGGCCTATGGAGGTTCCGGCATGGACTGCGTCAGCTATGCGCTTTTGTGCGAAGAATTGGGCTGCGTTGACTCCTCGGTGCGTGGTTTTCTGACCGTTCACGCCAGCCTGGTCTCGCTTTGTATTCAGGATTGGGGAACAGAGATACAAAAACGCCATTATTTGCCCCTGCTCGCCAGTGGTGAGTATATCGGCTGCTATGCGCTGACTGAACCGGAGGCGGGTTCAGATGCCGCCAGTATGGAGACTATCGCCAGAGATGATGGCGATCACTATGTGCTCGATGGTGAGAAAATCTGGATTACCAACGGTATCAGCGCCAATCTCGCCATTGTCTTCGCCAGCATGGATCGGTCGCTAAAGCATAAAGGTATCTGCGCTTTTCTGGTCGAAACTGATACCCCCGGTTTTCATCGCCTGCCGATGCCGGGCAAAGAATTGGGACACCGTGCCTCTGAACATGCGCATATCACACTGAGAAATTGTCGTGTACCCAGAAGCTCCCTGCTTGGTCAACCAGGCGAAGGGTTCAAGGTTGCTATGTCCGCCCTTGATCGCGGGCGCATTGGTGTAGCTGCTGGCGCGGTTGGTGTCGCGCAGGCGTGCCTCGATGCCTGTGTCGCCTATACTACCCAGCGTCGCCAGTTCAACCAGCGTGTCGCTGATTTCCAGATGGTGCAGGCCACGCTCGCTGATATGGCGGC
>DASTKD010000301.1:0-10735 GCA_035716135.1 Ktedonobacteraceae bacterium | reverse complement strand
AAAGCTTTCCTGCATGTGACACGTAAGACAGAGGTAAAAAGTGTACAAATAACTCATGCTATTTTTCCTATAAGATAGGCATAATCTGAAATAGAGGATGAGCTAATTATTTACTATGTATGAGTATATAAAGATATTGATGAGCATACATGTATGCTCATCAATTCAGAAGTGGGCATCGGGTGTCACCCTGAGCGAAGCGAAGGGTCTGACTCGAAGGGGTAAAGATCCTTCGCTTCGCTCAGGATGACACTCGCTCACCGGCGGTGGTCGGAAAAATCCATCAGTTCCGTGTTGGCTATAATTTCTTATTCGCTCATCAATACATAGGTGGTACCGACGCTGTTGGGGATGAAGGCTTCCGGCATGGCGCGGGCGATGCCGTGCGTAGCGCGCCAGCCGGTGCAGTGCGCGGGAACCACGACGGCAGGGTTGAGTTGTTGTAGAGCGGCGATGGTCTGTGGAATAATTGGCTCGAAGGCCGGGCCGGACAGGTGGAAGCCGCCGATGACGGCGTAGATTTGCTCGATGCCGGTTTGCGCCCTCGCGTGGCGCAGGATGTTGACCACTCCCGCGTGACCGCAGCCGGTGATCACCACCAGTCCTTTGTCTCGCACGTTGATAATCATGGCCTGGTCGTCATAGACCCAGGGGTCGGGTTGCCATTGGCCGTCGATCTCCGCCTGTTGATTTTTCATGCCCGTCTCAAAATCGGTGGTGCGCTCGACCTGGCCCGTCACCAGCACGGTGCCATTGACCAGAAATGAGGGGCCGCGCTCGACAAGCAGCTCGATGCCTTCGCGTTGCAGATCGTGCAGCGAAGGCGGTGGCAAATCCACTACTTTGTCATCGTAAATGACGAGGCGGCGCTTGAGAAAAGCGTCGGGATGTAGCAAGATGGGCATACGTCGCTTGCCGAGACGGTCGAGGAAGCCATCCAATCCGCGTGTATGGTCGGTATGACCATGACTGAGTATAATGGCCTGTATCTCATCAAGGTGGATACCCAGTACGTCGGTATTATGCAATGCGCCATCCGGCGAGACACCAGTATCGAAAAGCAGGGTTTCACGTTTGCCCTGGTTCACAGCTGTGATTAACGTAGAAGCGCCATGTTCGGCGCGCAACTGCGCGCGCTCAAAGTAACCCTGCCGCAATGGAAAACGCTGCGCTACAGCAGTCGAACCCATAAGTACGTCAAAGCTGTTATCCATGATGGTGGTGATCTCGACTCCATCGACGGCTGGCAAGGTGAGTAGTGGCGACATGTTATGGGTCCCCTTTCGTGTAACTATGTACTCTCTGAATAGCATTGTATCTCATAGAAGCCGACCTCTGGAACCCCCTGTCTTTCAAGCAGGGGATGAAAGAGGTCTTCCTTTCCTGGGGCTTGGGCAGGGGCGGTAATCCCTGCCTATTGACAAATTTCCGTATATATGAGATACTTCTGGCATGGAGAGAACAATTGCCGTACAACTCCACCCACTGCCAGAACAGGCGCGCATCTTGCAGCAAACACTTGCAGAGCATACCGCCTGCTTTAACGCCGTTGCCCGTCTCGGCTTTGAGACAGGGTGCAGCAACGGCGTCGAGTTGCACAAACAGACGTACTATCCCTTGCGCGGCCAGTACCCCGATTTGCCTGCGCAACTGGTCTGCGCCGCCCGCGTGAAGGCCACCGAAGCCGTCAAGAGCGCGCTGACCTGGAAGCAGAAACATGCCGCTCGCTCTCCCAAACTGGCCGCAAAGGCCAGGAAACAAGGTCGAAAGCCCCCCGTTTTCAAGCCGGTTCAAGCTCCTCAATCGGTGTGCGCGCCGATCCGCTATGATGCCCGTTCGTATTGGGTCAAGTGGGAAAGCCTGACCTGTAGCGTCGCTAGTGTGGCAGGGCGTCAGGAAATGAGCTTCACGGTTCCTAAGCAAGCACGCCAGTACATCGGCTGGAAGGTCTGTTCGGCTGACCTATGCTTTCGCGCTGAACGCTACTTTTTGCATATTGTGGTGAGTCAGCCTGCTCCCATTGTTGATCCCACTCCCGAGGTGATCGGGGTGGACCTGGGATTGACTCATCCTGCTGTCACCAGCACTCGCGCTTTCCTGGGTGATCCCCACTGGAAAGAACAGGAACGCCGCCTTTTCCGTCTCCGTCGCAAACTTCAACATTGTGGCTCCCCATCTGCCAAAAGGCACCTGAAAAAGCTTTCGGGCAAACTGTTTCGGCAGAGAAAAGACCACGATCACGTCCTCTCCAAACGCCTCGTACAAGCTGCCACCCCTGGCAGCACGATTGTCCTTGAGAACCTGTCGAATATCCGTGAGCGTGTCACCCATCGCCAGAGAGAAGGACAACGACGGATGCATTCGTGGAGCTTTGCCCAATTCTGGAGCTTCACCGCCTACAAAGCAGAGGCACGCGGTATTCAAGTGGTCAAAGTCGATCCCCGGCATACGAGCCAAACGTGCTCGCGGTGTGGGCATCAAGCTCGCAATAATCGTCGTTCTCAAAGCCTTTTCCTCTGTCGGCAATGTGGCTACTGTCTCTCAGCAGACCTGAACGCCAGCTATAACATTCGGGAGAAGCACATCGCTTCTCTTGCCAGTGTCGGTACATCCTTCGCTGGTGGGTCGCCAGTCAAGCGGCCTCTCGTCTCAGTTCTTCGGGACTAGGGACAAGCCCCGTGTCTTTAGACCGGGGTTCTTGACTTCAGCGTGATATACTACTTGATGTGGTTGTTCCACTGAATGGATTGTGGCTCAGCGAGAGGTCAAGAGCGTGCAGATACGGATGCGTGATTACTGGTCTATCTGGAAGCAATTTGTGCTACACGGGGTAATGCAGGATGAGGTGCTTCCTCCCGCCCTGATCCAGTCATGGAAACGCTGCGCCGCGCTTGGCCTTGACCCGTATGGCGATACCGCTTTTGAAGAAACAGCCCGGCCGGTTTCGTCCGGCTTTTCCCCTCAACTGCTCACACTGGTACGTCCCGTGATGGAAGATATGCACCAGTTTATAGAGGGTTCAGCCTGTGTGGTAGTTTTCGCCGATGATACAGCGCGAATTGTGGATTGCCTCGGCGATCAGGATATGCGGGTGGAGTTGGAACATCTCGGTTTGAGCGTGGGTGCGTTCTGGTACGAAGAGCGCCAGGGTTCAAATGCGCTGGCTCTGGCCTTGCAAGAATCCTTCCCTATACAGCTTGAGGGCGCGATGCATTACCGTGCCGCCCTGCACCCGTTCTATACCTCTGCCGCGCCTGTACATGACCTGTTGGGGCATGTGGTAGGCGTGCTGGGAGTGGTAGGTCGCCACGAAAACAGCCACCTGCACACGCTGGGTATGATTACGGCGGCGGCCCAGGCTATTAGCAACCAGTTGCAGATGCAGGTGTGGCTGGGCAATGCCAATGACCTGTTATCTGAGTTGAAGACCATTCTACAAACGCTACCGGAAGGCATTCTGCTTTTGCGACACGATGGCGTCGTCTCACAGATGAATGGGCCTGCCGGTACGATGTTGGGACTGTCACCTGCTCGAGTGACGGGGAGACGGCTCAGCGATGTGCTGCCTCTGCCGTCGGTCCTGGCGCAAGCCATTGTACGCCAGCAACAACTGGCTGACGAAGAACTTGTTTTCGATACATCGCATGGGCGCGTGACCTGTCTCTGCTCGCTCAAAGCCATCTCCACTTATCGCCTGGAAACGGGTCTGGAAGCTATCGTCGGTTCGAGCGGCCTGGTAATCGCCGAGCCGGTGGCGGCGGATGGCTTTGTAATGATCTTGCGCAGTATCGAGCGCGTGCAAAAGCTGGTCAATCGCATGACGGGCGCGCGGGCGCGTCTGACCTTCGCCAACGTGGTAGGGGAGAGTCCTGCTTTGAAAGAAGCGATGCGCCTGGCGCGGTTGGCTGCTACCAGCAATTCCACCGTTCTGCTGCATGGCGAAACTGGCACCGGCAAGGAGATATTCGCGCAGAGCATCCACACGAGCAGTGCGCGCGCCGACGGGCCATTCGTGGCTGTGAACTGTGCCGCCATCCCGCGCGAACTCATCAATACCGAGCTGTTTGGCTACGAAGGCGGCTCGTTCACCGGCGCGGACCGCCAGGGGCGTTCGGGCAAATTCGAGCAGGCGCACGGTGGTACCCTGTTCCTTGATGAGATTGGTGACATGCCGCTTGACCTGCAAACGGCGCTGCTGCGCGCCATCGAAACGCACACTATTGTGCGCATCGGAGGCCAGCGCGTCATTCCGGTCGATGTGCGCATTATCGCCGCCACACACAAAGACCTGCGCGAGGAAGCGCGGCGCGGCAACTTTCGCGCCGACCTGTTCTATCGCCTGAATGTTTTGACCATTACCATTCCTCCTCTGCGCGAGCGTGTCGATGATCTCCCTTTGCTGGTGCAGCACTTCTTGCAGCGTCAGAGCCGAGTAATGGGACGTACTTTGATCATTCACCCCGAGGCGATGCTGGCTATCCAGGGTTACAACTGGCCGGGCAACATCCGCGAACTGGAAAATACGCTGGAGCGTGTCACGTACCTGATGCCACAATCGACGATCACTATCGCCGACCTGCCCTTCGAGTTGCAGCAAAGCACCGGACATGTTGAGACCGCACATTTGCCCTCGCAGAATTCTGACCCACAGGAGCCATCCCAGCGATCACCATTACCACTCACAAACAGCGCTGATAAGTCTGTGGCATTGAAAGCGCAGAGCGGCCAGGCCGAGATGCAAGCCATCATGCAGGCATTGCAGGCCAGCGATGGGCAGGTAACGCGCGCCGCGTCTCTGCTCGGCATCAGCCGCACGACATTATGGCGCAAGATGGCGAAATATGGTCTGCAGGTTTGATTGGCAATACTCAGTTGGATGTTCCAATCATGCAACATGACGTTTCAATATTGAAACGTCATGTTGCATTGTTTCAATATTGAAACATATTCTACAGCCTATCCACTGCGTATATGCGAAATCAATTTACCCCGTATTCATCAAAATCCCTCAATCGGAAAATCCTGTGAGCGATCTTCCCAGGCTGCGTCAGTAGCATCCTGGCTTGTCCTTCATTCTGCCATATCTCAACATTGGCATGGATATTGCATAAAGATAAAGAAGGAGCTACACAGCAGAGTTGCCGCTATGTCAGGCAAAGAGAGGAGGTGCATAAGCGCTATCTATCAGCAGGCTATCTCACAATATCCGTCCATTGTCATTTACACGACTCGAAAGGAGGATGTCTGCCTCTTGCGGTAGACAACACAGGTATGGATAGGACACCAACAACAGGTCAGAAGTTTTTGGCCGAGATGTTAGGAACTTCTTTCCTCACATGGATCGGCGCGGGTTCGATCACGGCAGCAGTGTTTCTGCTTAATGGCGCTAAACCTCCGCTGGCCTTCTCGATGGCCGACCTGGGCATGATTGCCCTGGCCTTCGCTTTTGCTATCGCTGCGATGGTCTACACTATTGGTCACATCTCTGGATGCCATATTAACCCGGCAGTCACCTTTGCCTTCGCTGTTACGCGGCGCATTAGCTGGAGTGAAGCGGCAGTATACTGGGTTGCGCAGGTGCTTGGCGGTATCCTGGGCGCGCTTGTGATTGCCATTAGCTTTGGCTGGACAAAAGCGGCGACGACTGGCCTGGGTCCGACAGACTTTGGCAACGCGATCTCCCTGTATGGCACAGGCGGCGGCTGGCTTGTAGCCATCTTGATGGAGACGATAGGTACTTTCTTCTTGCTTCTGGTTATCATGGGAACGGCGGTGGACGGCCGCGCGCCTTCCGGCTGGGCTGGCTTAATTATCGGCCTGATGGTCGCCGGTGAGATATTCGCCTTTGGCCCCATCACCAACGTGGCGCTTAACCCGGCTCGCGCCTTTGGTCCGGCTCTCCTGCAAGTCCTGCTCGGCGGAACATACGATCTTTCCCATATGATTGTTTATCTCGTAGGACCATTGCTGGGCGGAACTCTGGGCGTTCTTACGTATGACTTTCTGCAGCGCGCGCGTGTCGCGGGAAAACGCGAACTGGGCGGTGTAGCAGAGTCTGCTGTTGAGAACGTTCGCTAGCAAACTGCAACAGCAGAGATTGTCGAGGTTTCTGATCCGGCAGTCATTAAGAGAAAGAGAAAGACATGAAGAAACTCATCAACAGTCCCGATGACGTGGTAAAGGATGCCATGGTCGGGATGCAAGCCTTGCATCCTGAACTGATCCATGTCGATTATGAGAACCAGATCATCATACGGGCCGATGCCCCGGTACGTGGCAAGGTTGGTCTTGTCTCCGGCGGGGGAAGCGGCCACGAGCCGATGCACGGCGGCTTCGTCGGGCATGGAATGCTTGACGCGGCCTGTCCCGGCGCGATATTCACCTCACCTGTACCCGATCAGATGCTGGCCGCGACGCGCGCCGTCAATGGCGGCGCGGGTGTGCTGCACATCGTCAAGAACTATACCGGCGACATACTGAATTTTGAGATGGCCGCTGAACTGGCCGATGCGGAGGGCATCGAAGTCGCCAGTGTTGTGACCAACGATGACGTGGCTGTGCAGGATAGCCTCTATACAGCGGGCCGGCGCGGCGTAGGTGTGACGGTGCTGCTGGAGAAGATTGTGGGTGGTCTGGCGGAAGCAGGCGCATCGCTGGCGCAGGTGGCAGATCTGGCGCGCAAGGTCAACGATCAGGGGCGTAGTATGGGCATGGCCCTGACTTCTGGCACGGTTCCGGCGGCAGGAAAACCCAACTTCGATCTGCCAGAGGACGAGATGGAAATCGGTATTGGTATTCACGGTGAGCCGGGTCGCCGCCGTGTGAAGCTCGCGCCCGCCTCTGAAGTAACTGAAATGCTCGTGACGCCCATCGTCGAAGACCTCGGCCTGAAAGCGGGTGAGCGGGTACTGGCCTTTGTCAACGGCATGGGTGGCACGCCCCTGCTCGAGCTGTACGTGGTCGCCAGTGAACTGGCAAAAATCCTGAAAGGCAGAGATATTACGATTGCGCGCTCGCTGGTCGGCAGTTACATCACCTCGCTTGACATGGCTGGATGTTCGATCACCCTGTTGCGGCTCGATGACGAATTGACGCGCTACTGGGATGCGCCGGTGCGTACTCCTGCTTTGCGCTGGGGGATGTAAATGGTGTAGCGGGCCTGAACCGGCTGTTTGCCCGTAAAGAGGTGCTAAACGCGCTTCGCTGCGCATAGTACAATGTGATCGGTTGGGTAGGGGACGCCAGCCCCTGCCGGGATGCGGCGATGAGAAATGCGTCGTCGTGCCTGGCGGGTACCTTTCAATGATACATTGTGCTAGATGAAGTACGCTTTACGGGTGAACACGCGGTTCACCTGGCGCTTTGTGGAGGAAACGATGCCTATTACAACAGAAGATACAGTGCGCTGGATTCAGCAGGTTGCCATTGTGCTGCACGAAAACCGCGAATATCTGACCCAACTCGACTCGCCGATAGGTGACGCCGATCATGGCATCAACATGGATCGAGGCTTTAAGGCCGTTATGGATAAGCTGCCAACGGTAGCGAACATGGATATTGGCTCGATTCTCAAAACAGTGGGGACGACGCTGGTTTCGACGGTTGGCGGCGCGAGTGGCCCGCTCTATGGAACCGCGTTCCTGCGTGCCGGTATGGCGACCTCTGGCAAGAATGAATTGTATGAAGCTGACGTTGTGCATATGCTGGGGGCCGCTCTGGAAGGCATCAAGGCGCGTGGTAAGGCGCAGCCTGGCGAAAAGACGATGGTTGACGCGCTGACGCCCGCCCTGGCTGCCATGAAAGATGCCGAGCCGCAGGGCATGTCGCAACTGTTGCGGCGTGGTAGTGATGCCGCCGAAGCAGGTATGAAGGCTACCATTCCCCTGCTGGCTACTAAAGGACGCGCCAGCTATTTAGGTGAGCGCAGCATTGGGCATCAAGACCCCGGCGCGACATCAACCTGGCTGATGCTGAAAGCGCTGGCTGATACCTGTGCATGATAGAGAACAACAGAGCAAGTTAAGGAAGTCGGTTCGCTCGCGTGGTTGCCTGCATGTGGCGAATGAGAGCAGTTCGTATTCTGTAAGCTGTGCTACTAAGGAGGCAGTTCATGGCAGTAGGCTTAGTTATCGTTTCTCATAGCGCTCGCCTGGCGGAGGGAGTGGCGGAACTGGCAGGGCAAATGGTACAGGAGAAGGTGGCGATTGCAGTGGCAGGAGGGACAGAGGAAGGTAGATTGGGTACCTCTGTCGAGAAGATTCTCGCTGCACTGCGCCAGGTGGATGGGCCGGACGGCATTCTGGTTTTGCTCGACCTGGGGAGCGCTGTCATGGCGGCAGAGATGGCGGTTGAAGCATTTGTGCAAGCTTCGCCACATGTAGTAATGGTCAGCCCCGCGCCGCTCGTCGAGGGTGCGGTCATCGCTGCGGTAGAAGCATCGGTCGGCAATAGTCTGCAAAAGGTCGCGGAGGCGGCTGCCAGCGCTTATACATTGCCCAAGATCGCTGCGCATCATTGAGGGTAAAAGGACTATGAATGTGCCAGTAATGGAAACCAGCCTTGTCATCACGAATAAAGTTGGGTTGCACCTGCGTCCGGCGAGTTTGCTGGTGCAGACCGCCGCGCAGTTCCAGTCGAAGATTCAGGTGCAATTCGACGAAAAGGCCGCCAATGCTAAAAGTATGCTGGGCGTTATGAAGCTGGGCGTATCGGTTGGCGATACGATTGTTGTGCGAGCCGAAGGGGAGGATGCAGTGCAAGCGATAACGGCGTTGACGGACCTGGTGTGTCGAAACTTTGACGAGGAGGAGTGAAGCGGTGAGTTCATCTTTGTTGCCTGCTCATCCAACTCGCGTTGTGCCAATCTCGCCGGGTATCGCCATTGGCCCGGCGCGCATTTACCGCGCTGCCAACCTGGCAATGGGAGAAACGAAGATTCATCCACAGCAGGTTGAAGCGGAACAGCAACGCTTGCAAGCGGCCATCACTGTCGCCCTGCAAGAGCTACAGGCAGTGCAAACACATGTAGCCAGAACGGTTGGCAGCAATGAAGCCGCGATATTTGAGGCGCAACAACTGATGTTGCAGGACCCTGACTTAGTAGAAGAAACCAACGCGGTCATCGCCACGCAGTTGTTTTCTGCCGGGGCCGCTCTTCGGCAGGTGGCTGAGCGCCTGGTGGGGGAACTGGAAGCGCTCGCCAACGAAACACTGGCAGCGCGCGCGGCAGATGTGCGTGATGTCACCGCTCGCGTGTTGCGTCACCTGCATACGGAAGGCCAATCCCTGGCAACCGGCAAAGATGAAGATACGCCGGTGCTGATCGTCGCGTATGATCTGACCCCGTCGGATACCGCGACCTTTGACCCTGGCAAGATTCTTGGAATTTGTACGGTGGTTGGCGGTCCCACCACGCACGCCGCTATTATCGCCCGCGCGCTAGAGATTCCCGCCGTCTGTGGCATCGATGCTCATGTGCTGGAAAGTTTGCAGGATGGTCGACAACTCGCCATAGATGGCGCGCAAGGTTTGCTTTACACACAGTTCGATACTTTAGAGGCGCAGGCATTGCGCGCTGCGATGGAGCAACAGAGAGAGGAGCGCGCGCGCCGCCGCTCGCAACATGAGACGCTGTGGCGTACCCAACCCGGCGCGACGGCGGATGGCGTGCGCGTGCAGGTTTTTGCCAATGTTGGTGACGTAGAGAGCGCGCGTTCCGCCGCCGAACTGGGAGGCGAGGGCATCGGGTTGTTGCGTACCGAATTTCTCTTTGGCGGGCGCGAGATCTTCCCTGATGAGCAGGAGCAGTACGAGAGCTACCTGGCGCTTTTTCGCGCTTTTGGTGAGCGCGCTATCCTGGGCAAAACCATCATCGCGCGCACGCTGGACGCCGGAGCCGACAAGCCATTTCCCGCGTTAGAACCGCTCATAGGCTCGATGCAGGAAGCTAATCCCGCGCTGGGGCTGCGCGGGGCGCGCATTCACCTGGTACACGAAGCATTATTGCGCCAGCAGTTGCGCGCGCTGCTGCGGGCGGGCGTGGCTGCTAATATTGAACTGGCGATTATGTTTCCCATGATCGCAACCGTCGAAGAGGTGCGCCGCCTGTGTGCCGTCTATGACGAGGTATTTCACGAACTTGAGCGCGAAGGTCTGGCTGTTTCTGTGCAGACCCGGGTTGGTATCATGGTGGAAACGCCCGCCGCCGCGCTTATGGCTGATGTACTGGCGCGCTACGTCGATTTCTTCAGCATCGGGGCCAACGACCTCTTTCAATATACGATGGCGGTTGATCGCACCAATAGCCGCGTTACAAGCATGTTTGGCATGTTGGAACCGGCGGTGTGGCGCAGCATCGATAGAACTGTACAAGCGGGTGCGGCACATGGCAAGCTGGTAGCAGTGTGCGGCGAACTGGCGGCAGACCCACGCATTGGGCCTTTGCTGGCGGGTCTGGGCGTCAAAGAACTGAGCATGAGTCCTCCTGCCATGCTCAAAGTTAAAGCAGCGCTGCACGCCCACCCACTGGATTACTGGCAACAGCGAGCGCGGGAACTGCTCAAGGCAGAGACGGCGGCGGATGTGCAGGCCGTGCTGCAATCGATTGAATAATTTTCTCGCGACATTCACTTCTCGCTGTTCGTTTTCGCTTCGGTGATGGATACACCCTTTTAAAAGCGTGGTGTGTTACAATTTCATCATCAACTCAGGTGAACATCTTGAATGTTATGAGGCG
>DASTKD010000300.1:0-11364 GCA_035716135.1 Ktedonobacteraceae bacterium | reverse complement strand
GTCCTCGTTGCCACACGATTCCGTTGAGGTTTGATGAAACCGGGCCGGATGTAATGGGACCCAACGGAATCGCACCCGAACGAGGACAAGCACAAGGCCCCCACATCCGCCCATCCCCGCCCCTTGTCCCTACAGCATGGGGGCGAGCGTTCGAGCATTGAGGAGAGAGATCACCATGACGGTATTGATTACCGGCGGCACAGGTTTTATCGGCGCGGAAGTGGTGCGTTTGCTGCTGGACAGAGGAGAGCAGCGACCGATTGTTTTCCATGTCAGCGCGAATACCCAACGGCTGGGCGATGTACTCGATCAGATTGAACTGGTGCGAGGGGACCTGGGGAACTTCAACCATATTTTGGATGTGGTGAAGAAGGTCAAACCGTCGGTAATCTATCACCTGGGCGCGACGCTGTCGGTCCCCTCCGAAGCCGATCCATCGAGCGCGATTTACACGAATGCGATGGGAACGTTTCACGTATTGGAAGCTGCACGACTTTTCGATGTGCCGCAGGTGCTTTTTTCGAGTTCCATTGGCACGTATGGGTCAGACATTAAAGGGGATGCCATCGACGATAGCACCATCCAACGGCCTTTATTGATGTATGGCATCACCAAAACGTTTGGCGAACACCTGGGATTATTTTACAAACGCAAGTACGGCCTGGATTATCGCTGCGTGCGCTATCCGTCCATCATCGGCCCCGGCGTCAAAACGCCCGGTGCGGTGCAATACACATCGTGGGTGATCGAGGAGTGCGCAAAAGGCAAGCCTTTTACGATCTGGGCGCGACCCGAAACGCGCGTCTCGCTCGTCTACTTCAAGGACGCCGCGCGCGCCATCGTGCAACTGGCGGATGCTCCCCTGGACAATATCAAGACCGTCAATTACCTGCTGGCCGGCGCTAACCCCAGCGCCAGCGAACTGGCCGACCTTGTGCGAGCCAGAATACCGGACGCGCGGATCGATTTTCAACCCGACCCATCGCTGCAATTCATCATTAGCCGCCTGACGGTACGCTTCGACGATAGCCGGGCGCGCGAAGAATGGGGCTGGGAGCCGCGCTACACGCAAGACGAAATGGTGGATGATTTCTTGCATGAGATGAAGGAGCATCCGGAACGGTATGCATAGACACTAACAATCTCTAACTGGCTGCTGAAACGAATTGGGCCGAGAAAATGGCGCAGCCGTGTACAGGTGAGCGCGAAAAAGTAAGGGCGTACAAAAACGAGAAGAGTAGTACAATGTGCTACTCTGCTTCTTTATCTAGAGTGCCAAATTGCGTGGCAAAAGGGACAGCCGTAGCTCTCTTCGTTATGCTTTGCATATCTTCCAATAGAAAGAAAAGAGTGGTTATGCGAACATTGGCAAGGGCCAGGCAAAAATGTACAAAAACGCTAATTTGGATTGGAACTGAAAAATGCAGAAAACACCCGATCTTGTCGGCCGCATAATTAACAACAACCTGTTGCATTCAAAGTAGGTTGTACTATATAATTAAAACACCGATACATAAACGTTGTAGCCTTCCTCTCTTTTCATAAAAGTATTATCTCCGTAGTGCGGCACTTCGATGGTCAGGTAACTTCTTCTCTAAAACAGGAGGCAACCATATGGAACCGACACTTCTCGTTATTGGCTTGATAGTTTTTCTCATTATTATAGGGATCGGCAGACAGCCGAAGGAGAGGAAACTACTGAGGCGGGAGTGGATCATTGAAAAGGGCGGGAAACGTACCATAGTAGGCTCATCTGTCACGGAAGGTTGGCAGTCCCAGCCACCCAAACCCGTTGCGCTACCTCGCCACGCACGATATCGGCATCAAGCCCGGTGGAAGAGAGACAAATGTTTTTTCTGCTATGGAACAGGAAGAATTCGCTGCTTTAAATGCAGAGGTACAGGGCATGAAAGAACATACGGATTAAAGCGCGGGGTGAGAGCGCCATACCTTTCAAAGAAGGTTTGCTCCAAATGTTACGGGCGGAAAAAAATCTCTTGCCAACATTGTATGGGTAGAGGGTATATCAATCGGTTCTCTGCGTAGTGTATTATCTTCATCCCGCTCTCATTTTGGGAGCGGGTAGTTTTTTATCAAAAAAATCTTCTGCGACCTATTCCTCTTCTCTACAGCCTTAACAACAGCTACCGTTCAGAAGCGGCATTCAGCGGGACATTCAAACGCCATCTTCAGGTGCCTCCAGGAGCCTTGAGCAGAGACATGTGAGGGTGAGTGCATTTATCCCGTATACCCCACCACATCAGTACCACCCCATGCCGTATTGTGGTAGTTGAAGTACATGGGGCGCTCGGCCACGATGATGCCACTGGTAGACCAGACAGACATCGAAACCTCGTCGTTCACCGCCCGGTTGGATTGTCCAATGGGGACGATGTAGCTATTGATATTGAGGGTGACGCGCGTCTGGGAACCGACGACCACGATTTGCTGCGAGATGATGCTGTGCGACATGTACATGGTGACGGCCACCTGCTCGCTGGTCGTGGTGGGGTTTTGTAGCGTCAGGAACTCGTTAAAGCCCGTCGCGGTATAGCCTTCGGCGAAGCTGTAGACGGTTTTGGCCGGGCCGGGTTCGCCGATGACATCGGTGCCGCCGGGGATCGCGCCGTTGAAGCGGAAATACTCCTGGCGCTGCGCCACGATAGGCGAGTCGGAGGTGATTTCGGCTGACAATTCGGTAGTGCTTTGCGCGAAGACTACCCCGGCGGCGTTGACATCAAAGATGAATTGCGAGAGCGGCGCGACGACCACCGTGACAGGGTTGACGGCTCCATTGCTGTACTCAAGTTTGATAGTAACATTGGCAGGCGTGGTAGCATTGAAATTCGCCAGCGTCAGGTATTCGTGGAAGTTCGCGCCAGTGTAGCCTTCGGCAAAGAGCCAGTCGGTGCCGGGAGCCTGCGCGCCAACGACGCTGGCTGCGCCCGTTACGGGACCACTGATGTTTGAACGCGCCGTCGTGAAGTACATGGGGCGTTCCACCACCACCGGCTGATCCGAGTGAACGGAGAGCGCGCTTTGCCGGTTGATGTTGATGGCCTGCGGGTAGGTGGTGCCGCGCTGACCGCCCGGCACCACGATTGTTTGCGTACCGATTTGCGCGCCATTGGCAATGTAGGTCAGAGTGACGTTGGCCGTCTTGCCCCCTGGCGGATTCAGGATGGTGACGAAGCTGGAATAGTTGCGCTCGGACTCAATATCAGCGAAATAGTAGTCGGTTCCCAGTTTCGTCGAACCCAGAGCATCGGTGCCGCTATTGATACCATGCCACGAAAAATACATGGGACGTTCCGCCACGATGCCTACACCGTTGACCGAAGTGACGACCATCGAGAGCGAATGGCCGATGCCATTGTACGGGAAACGCAAATCTCCATTGACGTTGACGGTATAGCGGCTCTGCGGCGACACATCGTGAGTGATGGCCGGTCCGGTCTTGCCTTCAAAGAGATATTGCACCCGCACCTGAGCCGTTTGAATGGGGTCGGGATTCTCTAGCGTAAGATATTCCTGGAAATAGCCGCCGGCGCGTCCCTCGGCAAAGTACCAGATGGTGCTGGTGGGAACGTTGGTATTCGCCACCGTCTGGCCGAGCAAATTTAAGTTTTGCGAGAGGTTGTAGGCATCGAACGAGCCGAGGCCGGTGGCAAGGTCATACGTGCTGGCGGTGGGATAGGTGTTACCCGACCCCACATAGTCATTATTATTGAGAGCGCCGGTCACAGGCACAATATCATGGAATGATTCGACATACGATGCGCCAGATGCGCCATGCGCTATATTGTAGAGGCTCGGATTGAGAAAACCAACCATCAGGCCGTTGATCTTGAGCGCGTTTTCGTTTGCCAGGGCGACGAACGCGGCCCACACTGGCGCGGCTGCCGAGGTGCCACCGATGACCATCCAGCCATGATTGGCGCAGCCCCCTGCCGTGCAATACACATCGTAGCCCGTCTGGGGATCAGCGTTGATGGAGACATCCGGCACTTCACGATAGCCGGTGGTGAAGGCATTGGCGACGCCGGGAGCCTGTTGCCACGATGGCATCGACCATACCTGGCTGATGCCGCCGCCGCTCGCCCCGTTGCCGATAGCGCGGTCGTTCCACACCTGCTCAGAGTTGTAGGAATTGTCAGAGTTGAGATGCAGGGTTGTTCCACCAACGCCCGTCACGTAGGGCTGAGAGGCGGGATCATCGACGGCTGGCTGCTGGTTCGCCCCGGTCTGCGGGTTGTAGCAGCCATTCGCGCCCAGATCGCCACTGGCCGCCAGGATGGTCTGCCCCTGCGCGGCGGCGGCCTGGAAGAAGATATTCTCCTGCTGAATCTCAGCGGCCATGCTCGCGCCCTGTTCGCAGAAGACCCAGCTTGTGCTGACCACCGGCACATGATCGTTGACGATACGCGCCCAGGCATCATTGTAGGACGGCAGCGCGTTCGCGGCTTCGTAGACGCGCAGGTTGGAGAGATGAGGAGCCAGCCCCAGCACCATCTCCATGTCAAGCTCGACCTCTGCCGCGTTGCTGCCCGCCGCGCCATTGAAACCATCGATGAGGATATTCTGGATGGTTGTATGCTGGCCGCCGAAACAGGCGCTATAAGCCGCGATGTCAGCAGGCGAGTAGCCATCCAGTTCGAGCAAGGCCACGCTCTGCCCGTCACCCAGAATGCCCTGATTATAGAGGCGCGTGAAGTCATATGCGCTGGAGATTTGCTCCGGTGTATAGGAGGTTGGCGTCGCGGTAGAGCCAGGTTGCGGACATCTGGCAGCGGTGGATTGCTGCTGTAAAGCCACGCTGGCGTTTGAAAGGATCGGATGGCGCTGATACTGGACGCTATCATCCAACCCGCTCACGGAAGAGACGAGCGGCGCGATGGTGACGGGCAACGAGGGCGCGCTGGCATTGGCAAAGATCATATGGCCGGAGGTGGAGCGATAATTGTTGATCTGTACTTGAAACGCGCGTTCTGCCTGGGCAACTGTGCCAACAGCATCCACGAGTAAGTGATTGGCATAGGTTCCGCTAATGGTAAAGCCCTGCGAGCGTAAATAGTTGACGACAGCCGCTTCGCTCTGTGGCAGCGGGCCATAGAGGGCGGCAAACGAGGCCGGGTTGAGATACCGTCGATAAAGAGGCGATGATGGCGAAGAGATCTGTTGCAGGTAGTCGGTCAGATTCGCTGAATTGCGGAGCTTTAAGCCGATGGAAAGCGCGATCTGCTGGTTCGCGGCGGTACTCGCCACAGGCTGGCTCTTGCTAACCAGAGGTGAGACGGAATCTGCCAGCGCAACACGCCTGGCCGCCTGTATGGATTGAGAGAAAGGGGAAATAGAGAATACAAGCAAAGCCGCGATAAGCGTGACGCCGATAACCGGTACAACAATAAGTGGATGAATAGTACGTAATTTCATACAATGCCTCTCTCTAACGAATTTTCCCACCCACACCGGTCATGTCCTGTCATCCTGAGCGCAGCGAAGAATCTCGGTATCCGGCGCATTAGATCCTTCGCTGCGCTCAGGATGACAAAAGGAAGCGACAACTGACCATACCGCCCTATATTAGCCCCAACATCACAAAAACCCCTGCAAATTGTCTTGAATCAATTGAACGCAAGCTCAGGAGTTTTCAGAGGATTTCCGCAAATCGGGGAAAGAGAGAGTACCTTTGTACTAGATAATTACATCGCGCACCGCGTCGAGCAGGTCACGCACATGAAACGGCTTGATAATGACCTGGTTGACATGCGTGGGAGGAAGTCTGGGGGTATTTTGCGCGGCGGTGATGATGATAATGGGAGGGATAGGGCGCGCCTTCTGCCACTGCGCCTGCAAGCGCTGGAGAAAAACATCGCCATCCATACCGGGCATCGACAGGTCCAGCAGGATAACGGCAGGGTAGCGGCCCTCACGGGCGGCGTTATCCATCCATAGCAGCGCTTCATGCCCGTTGGCGACTTCCGCCGCCGCAAAGCCATCCAATTCAAGCGCCCAGGAGACCATATCACGTATGGCGGGGTTGTCGTCCACTACCAGCACAACAGCACGCTGGCGACGCGGCTGATTTTCCACTTTACTCACCACATTTTCCATACTCACATCCTATACTGAGCGCAAAAAACTGCTGATGATTGCCAGAAACATATCTGGCTGCTCCTGGTTGGAAAGATGCCCCGCGTTTGGAATGCTCACAAACTGCGCGCCGGGAATGCGCCCGGCGTATGCCTCTACCTCAGAGGGTGGGATGAGAGCGTCCTGTTCGCCCACTATCACCAGAGTGGGGCAGGAGATGCCCGCCAGCAGGTCATTAGAATCGGCTCGCCGCGCCATGCCGCGTGAGGCTGCCGCGATGCCGGGCGGAGTAGCGGCGTTAATCATCTGGCGGACGCGCGTTTCGACCGAGGGGTCGTGCTGGCGCGTATAGTCGGAGATCAAATTCGGAAGTTGCAGGTCGGCAATGGCCTCCGTTCCCTGCGTTTCGGCGAGACGCGCCACATTTTCACGGTTGGCCTGCCTCTCAGGAGGATCGGCTGCCGGGCGCGTATCGGCCAGGATCAGTCCGCCAATACGCTGCGCAAACTGTCGCCAGCAGGCAAAGGCCACGTAGCCGCCCATCGAGAGGCCGCACAGAACGGCTTGCTCAATGCCGAGATGATCCATCAAAGCTATTACATCCCCGGCCAGTATCTCCATAGTTGAAACCTCGCCGGGAATATCGCTTTCACCAAAGCCGCGCCAGTCGAGCGAAACGAGCCGATAGCGTTGCTCGTCGAGCAGCGCCAGCATCTCGCCCTCCCACATCGCGCGATTCAAAGGGAAGGCGTGCAGGAAGATTACTGGCAACCCGATGCCATGATCGCTATAACCTATTTGCGTATTGTTGAGCGATATTTTCATACGTTCGCTTCGGCTCCGTCGGCCTGTTCGTGAGCATGATAGGAACTGCGCACAAATGGGCCGGATTCGACATGACGGAAACCCATCTTCTTACCCTTAGCCTTGAGAGTGGCAAACTCTTCTAATGGTACATAACGTTGAATGGGCAAATGCTGGAACGATGGGCGCAGGTACTGGCCGATGGTGAGAATATCTACATCATGCTCGTGCATATCATGCATCACTTCGATAACCTCGTCCCAGGTCTCGCCCAGTCCCAGCATGAAGCCGGACTTGGTGGGAGCGGCGGGATTCATTTCTTTGGCCCATTTCAAGACTTGCAGCGAGCGTTTGTAAATGGCCTGCGGGCGCACGCGCCTGTACAGGCGCGGCACCGTCTCGACGTTGTGGTTGAAGATGTTGGGGCGCGCGTCGATGACCGTTTGCAAGGCTTCGTGGACGCCCTTGAAATCGGGCGTCAGCACTTCAATGCGACACTCAGGATTGAGGCGGCGAATCCAGCGAATAGTCGAGGCGAAGATGGCCGCACCACCATCTTTGAGTTCGTCACGGTTGACGGAGGTCACGACGGCATGACGCAGACCCATTTTCTGCACCGCCTCAGCGACCCGCTTTGGCTCTTCCCAATCAAGTCCGATGGGGCGACCCGTCTCTACGGCGCAAAAACCGCAACTGCGCGTACAAACGCGGCCCAGAATCATAAAGGTCGCGGTTTTGTGGCCCCAGCATTCGCCGATATTGGGGCAACGCGCCTCCTCGCACACCGTGTGCAGCTCTTTGCTGCGCATCAGTTGCTTGAGGTTTTCGTAGTTCTCTCCCTTTGGCGGGCGCACCCTGAGCCATTCAGGGCGGCGCTCCGGTATAATGGTCGCCATGTTGTTTTCCTTCTGTCCAATCGCCCCGCTCTGTAGGGACAAGGGGCGGGGTGGGGTGGATGTGGGGGCCTTGTGCTTGTCCTCGTCCAATGTACGTAGTTCGGCAGGGCATCAGAAAACCCCAACGAATCGTATTGCCACGAGGACAAGCACAAGGCCCCCGCCCTTCCTCTCATCCACCCCTTGTCCCTACAGGACGGAGACGCTTCTTAACCAGGTTTAGTTGTTAATACACATCGATTTCCCTGCCATAGCTTTGTAATTTCTGGCGGGTGGCTTGCAGGAAGCCGCCCGCGCCCGCGCCGTCGAGGATGCGATGATCGAACGAGAGGCACAGGTACATCATCGAGCGCACGGCGATGGCGTCGTCTTCGATGACCACCGGGCGTTTGACGACGGAGTCCATGCTCAGGATGGCGGCGTGCGGCTGGTTGATGATTGGTACTGAGATGATTGTACCAAACGTGCCGGGATTATTCACGACAAAGGTGCTGTTTTGCATGTCTTGCACGGTCAGTTTATTGGCGCGGGCGCGCTGCGCGATGGCGGCGATTTGCTTCGCCAGGCCCGCGATGGTCAACTGGTCGGCGTCGTAAAGCGTGGGTACCACCAGCCCGGCATCGGTAGCAACGGCCATGCCCATGTTGATACGCTTCTTAATAATGATCTTGTTATCTTCAGTCCAACTGGAATTGATGAGCGGAAACTTGCGAATGCCCTCACACACGGCCTTCATGACGAATGGCACGTAACTGATGCTGTGGCCCTCGCGCTTCTTGAAGTCCTCTTTATTTTTCTCCAGCCACTTTGCGATATTGGTCATATCTACTTCGACGACGGTGGTGGCGTGTGGCGATGTGCGTTTGCTGCGCACCATATGTTCGGCAATCGCCAGGCGCATCCGGCTCGGTACCATCAGTTCTTCGTCGGGACCTGCAATCGTGGTGACGGGTTCGGCCTTTGCCGCAACCGGAGCGGTGTAGGCTGGCTGCGCAACCGGAGCGGGAGCAGGCGCGGTATATTGCGGAAGAGGAGCGGATGGCGCGGCGTTGCGCTGTTCGACGTAGGCGAGAATATCTTCTTTGCGCACGCGACCGCCCGTGCCTGTGCCGGGTACGTCGTTCAGATCGATGTCATGCTCGCGCGCCAGACGACGCGCCAGGGGCGAGATGCGCTGCCGCTCCTCCTCGCCTATACGCGCTGGCTGAGCAGCCGCTTTTGAGCCATTACTATCACGGCTGGCGCTCTGCCTGTCCATAACGGCAACATCAGCGCGCTCGGGACTCTTGACGGGCGCGGCATCCGGGCCGGGCGCGGATTCGGGCGCTGGTGTACTGGAGACATCGGCGTTTTCTTCAATGAGCGCAATATCGACGCCCACCGCTACCGTCTCGTCGGCCTGTACCAGAATTTTGGCGAGACGACCGGCCACCGGCGATGGTAGTTCGGCATTGATTTTATCGGTGATGATTTCGGCGAGCGATTCGTCTTTCTCGATCCAGTCGCCCTCTTGTTTCAGCCAGCTTCCCACCGTCCCCTCCGCTACAGATTCGCCCAGGCGTGGCATTTTCACAGGTGTTGGCATATTTTTTGACTCCTTTGTCAATCTATCAGTACGCGGCAAGTTTGCGCGCGGCAACCAGAATTTTACCGGCGTTGGGCAGGAACGCTTCCTCCAACGGTGGTGCGTATGGGAATGGCGCGTCGGGCGCGGCCACCCTCATAATTGGCCCATCGAGATATTCAAACAGGTCTTCGGCCAGAATTGCTGATAGTTCCGCGCCGACGCCGCCGGTCAGCGTATCCTCGTGTACGATCAAGACTTTGTTGGTACGTTTGACCGATTCCGTGATGGCTTCGCGGTCAAGCGGGACGAGGCTGCGCAGGTCTAGCACTTCGACGCTCATATCATCCTGCTCCTCAAGCGTCCGCGCAGCCTTGAGAGATTGATGAACCATCGCGCCATAAGTAAGGATGGTCATATCTTCACCAGGGCGGCGAATGATGGCTTCGCCTATCGGCACAACGTAGTCTTCAGAAGGCAATTCTTCGCGCAATTCGGGCATTCGATAGAGCAGTTTGTGTTCCAGGTATAATACCGGGTTGTTATCACGGATAGCGGCTTTGAGCAAGCCTTTGGCGTCGTAGGCCGTCGATGGCACCACTACTTTGATGCCGGGAACGTGGAAAAACCAGGCTTCCGGGCTGAGCGAATGGAACGGGCCGCCCTTGACGCCGCCACCCGATGGGCCGCGAATGACCATCGGCGCGGGAATGCCGCTGCGCCAGTAGAACTTGCTCGCCATGTTGACGATCTGGTCGAAGCCGCAGGTAATAAAGTCGATAAACTGCATCTCAGCGATGGGGCGCATCCCCATAATGGCCGCGCCAACGGCTGAGCCAATAATAGCAGCCTCCGCCATCGGCGTATCAATGACGCGCTCCGCCCCAAACTCTTCCAGCAGGCCCACGTTGACTTTGAACGCGCCGCCATAGGTGCCGACGTCCTCGCCCAGCAGGAAAACGCTCTCGTCACGCCGCATTTCCTCGCGCATGGCCTGACCAATCGCTTCTAAATACGTAATAGCCGTCATCGCTTCCCCACTTCCTGAGCTTCAAAGTGCGTGATGCTTTCAGCATCGTCCGCCACCGTGTTGAATGGTTTGCCCGTGCGTGTGTCCAGGGCATTGACGTAGCGCGGGTCGGTCGCGCCGGGTTCGCCGATGATGGCGATGGGGCCACCAGGCGCGTAGACGTAATCGGCAACGGTGGCTCCATCGGGCGCGGGACTCTGTTCCGCGAAGCTGACGGCGTCATCCACGACCGCTTTGACTTTTGCTTCGATTTCAGCTTTGACGGCATCGGTGAGAATGCCCTTTTCCACAAGATACGCCTCGAAGCGTTTGATGGGGTCTTTGCGCAACCATTCCTCGCGCAATTCCGGCGGCACATAATCGGCCTTGTCGGCCTCGGAATGGCCGCGCACGCGAAAGGTTTTGCACTCGACCAGCGCGGGACCCTTGCCGCTGCGCGCGTGTTCCACGGCTCGTTCAACGGCGTCCATGACTTTGAGAACGTCGTTGCCATCGACATGCTCGCCCGGCATCCCGTAGGCTTTGGCGCGATCAGAGAGGTTTTCGATGGCAAACTGTTTATAAGTAGGGGTTGAATAGGCGTAGCCGTTGTTTTCGACGATGAAAACGATGGGCAATTTTTGCACCGAGGCGAAATTCAGTCCCTCGTGGAACGGTCCGGTGTTGGTTGCGCCATCGCCGCAGGGAGCCATCACGATAGTATCGCGTTTGCGCATCTTCATAGTCAGAGCGACACCGCAGGCCACCGGCAACGACTCGCCCAACATGCTGATAGAGGGTACGATGCCATGATGCATGTCGCCAATGTGCAGCGTACCGTCGCGTCCAAGCGTGGGCGAGTTGCCACGCGCCATCCACTGGCACATGACGGCGCGCGGGGAGCCGCCGCGCGTGAGGTGCATCCCCAGGTCGCGGTGTTGCGGTACGATGATGTCGCCATCGCGCAGCGTCATCGCCGCCCCTATGGTCGCGGCCTC
>DASTKD010000299.1:0-18977 GCA_035716135.1 Ktedonobacteraceae bacterium | reverse complement strand
TCTACACTCGGATTTAGTTGTATTATATGGCGTTCGACCGGTATTGTCAAGTCAGGTGAGAAACAGGGGTGAGCGTCACGTTTTTGCACGCAGAGAAGGTCTGAGAAATGGGCGTCTCCAAGAATAGCCTGACAACGGCCTGGGAGTCGGCGCAGCAGGGGTGATGGGACGAGGGGAGGGAGACGGGAGCGGTTCTTGAGTGCGTTGCGTGATGCGCCGGAGGAGTGTCTGGTAGAACTGCTGACGCACTCCAACGAGGGCGTCGTGCTGTTGTCGCAGGTGTCGTTGCTCTTGCCGATAGGTGCGCAGCTGGCGTTGTGCTTCCTCCCACCGATCATTACAAGCAGCCGTGCGTAAGGCGAGCATGGGATTGACATGCGTAGGAGCCCAGTGCATCCCGGCCCCTTTGAGGCGAGCCTGCATGACCACTTTGTTGCCGCTTTCCACCATGCCCGATCCCAGCGGCCAGCCCTCTTGCTGATAGAGCGGATACTGCATGCGATCGGTCCGCTTGAGCAGATAGGCCAGCTGCTTGTGCATCTCCTCGGCCAGGGGAGCGTGGTCACACAGCCTGCTGAGTTCCGCCAGGACCGCCTCTGGTCCCTCGTGCTTCAAGGTATGCAACTGCGTGGTCAACCACGCAGACGCCTGTTCTGGCTCCACCAGTCCCGCCTGACGCCCGATCTCGCTCACATACCCGGCTGCATGGGGGAAGTCGAGAATGCGCCGCGCCTGGGGACACTGCCAGTCCACCAACCCATCGATCCACTCCGCCCCATCCATCACCGCCCCCACTTGCCCGGCATCAGGAACTCCCCGCCGTATCGTCTCGACGGTCGCCTGCTCGGCAAAGCTGGTCGCATCTGTCATGCGCGAGAAGTAGGATAGGTGGGTACTCTGCACCGACCCCGCCTCCGGCCCTGCCTGCACCTCTCCGATGACCAGCGTTTTGACTTCCGCCCACTGCCCATGCACCAGCGGCACCATCGCTCCATCCGCACTGAACACCAGTTTGCCCACCGGCTTGCTTCGCGCTGGTTGCTCTCCTGCGGCGGCCTGGGCCGTTTGCACGGCCTGGAAGGCGACTCCAGCCGTATAGGTCTGTCGTCGGACGGTAGCCTCACTCACCTGCACGCCGGTCAGCGCCTCCAGCATCTCCGCTGCTCGTTCAAACGGCATCCATACTGCCAGGCGAACGAGATGATCTTGATACTGAGGACTCACGCTCCCAGGCAGCAACGCCAATTCCTCATCCAGGGGGGAAAAGTCCTGCCCCACAGGTGGGACAGGTGCCATAGGTCCGGGTCAGTTCGATGTCTTGCCCTCCCGTGCTTTGCAGATGACGGAGGCGGTTCCCACGCGCTTGCAGCGGGGTCGCACACTGCGGACACTGCGGTCGTTCCGAGAGGGCCTGGCTCCTCCAATCGCTGGCAGGACTGCTCAGAGCCAGATCTTGGATCAGGCGCGCGGTCAGCCGACTCATGCGTTGCGTGACAGCCTCTTCAATCTCTCGAAAGGTCGCCTTAGGATGCGCCTGTCGCCATTCTTTCATGCCACTGAGGACCTCTTCGCTCAGCTTACGCCAACCAGGGTCGGTCTCCTCTGCCATCTTGGATAGCTCCTTCTCAGTAATGGAGCTATCTTACTCCCTTTCCTCTTTCTTGCCTACTCCCTGTGCAAAAACGTGACGCTCACCCGAACGAACAGAAAGCATTGACAACTTCGCGGAAGATTATTATGCTCGTATGGGCTAAGAAGTCAGCGCAACATAATTATGCCTGCTACTTCTTCCTGTTTTTCCCCAGGTCTCTCTCCACGCCATGCACGCCTTTTACGCGCTCCAGTCGCGTGAACACTTTCTGCATCTGCTCTAATCCGTCGATTTCGAGCGTGGCGTTGATGATCGCATCGTGTTTGCCTGTGCTTACGTTTGAGCTTACCGAGGTCATGTTGACGCCCGCTTCGGAGACGATGGTGGCGATGTCGCGAATCAGGCCGGAGCGGTCACTGGCGCGAATGATTACCGGAGCCAGGTAGTGCTGGTAGCCCATGCTGGTCCAGCTTACGTCTACCAGGCGCTCGCGCTCGCGCTCGCGGTAGCGCTCGATATTTTTGCAGTCGGCGCGGTGGATAATCGCGCCCTTGCCGCGACTGATAAAGCCGACGATTTCGTCACCGGGCAGCGGATTGCAGCAATTCGCCAGGCTGGTCAGCAGGCCACTTACCCCTGCTACCTGCAAATGAGCCGACGGGGCAGCTTTGCTTGAGGTGGGCAGCGCGAGTATATCGTCTTCCTCTTTTGGCTCTTTGCCGTCGCGCCCCTCGCGTTGTTGGAGGTAGTCTGCCAGTTTGACCGCGACGGCATGTTGGCGAATATCGTCGCCCCCGATAGAGGCCAGCAGGTCTTCAAACGATTCTTTGCGGAACTCGTTCAGCAGCCAGTTTTGCGCGTCCTCGTTTAGTATCTCGATGCCGCGCAGACCTGTGATCTTGAGTTCGCGGTCCAGGCGTTCGCGCCCGATTTGAATGTTGATGTCGCGCTCGTGAATCTTCAGGTAGCGGCGAATCTTGCTGCGCGCAGCAGCCGTGCGCGCGAAGTTCAGCCAGTCGCGCGTGGGGTGCGCGGAACGGTTGGTGACAATATCGACGATCTCGCCGCTTCTCAGTTCGTAATCCAGCGGCACCAGGCGCGTCACCAGCCGCTCATTATCGCCGCTGCCGCTTTCAGAGATGATACGCGCGCCCGCGCACTTATCCCCAATTTTGGAATGGATGCGATAGGCGAAATCGAGCGGCGTCGAGCCGACGGGCAGGTCTTTCACCTCGCCTTTGGGGGTGAACACAAAGATCTGCTCTTCAAAAATCTCGTCGCGCACCGCCTCGACAAATTCGCTATCGCTGTTGGTGGCTGTGCGCATTTCGCGTTGCCAGTCGGCCAGCTTGCGCAACCAGGACAGCAGTTCTTTGGCCGAGGCGGAGGCGCGGTCGCCCACATCCTTATAATGCCAGTGCATGGCGACGCCGTATTCCGCGATCATGTGCATGTCAAAGGTGCGAATCTGGATCTCCACCAACTGGTCTTCAAGGCAGAAAACGGTCGTATGCAGCGCCTGGTAGCCGTTGGGCTTGGGGTTGGCAATGAAGTCCTTGAACCGCCCGTCTTTGGGCTTCCACAGGCTATGCACATGACCCAGCGCGACATAGCAATCGGGGGTAGAGTCAACCAGGATACGGAAGGCCACCAGGTCATGAATCTGGCTGAAATCAGCCGTCTTCTTGAGGTCTTCCAGTCGATCCACATCACCCGCGTTGTGGCGCAGCTTCTTGAAGAAACTGTACAGGTGCTTGACACGCCCGGAAACTTCGGCGTGCAGGCCGAGGTTGTCCATTTCTTCGCGCAGCACGTTGCATACGCGCTCGACATACGCGCTCCACTGTTTACGTTCTGCCTCGACCTGATCGCGCACCCAGGCGTATTTATCAGGCTCCAGCACCTGAAAGGCCAGATCATCCAGTTCGCTTTCGACGCGCGAAACGCCCAGGCGTCCGGCTAGCGGCGCGTAAATTTCGCGCGTTTCCTGCGCCATCGTCAGGATTTCCTGTTGATCGACAGGATAGGCATTGTGAATAATAAGGCGCATAGCGTGCAGGCGGTATGCCAGTTTGAGCAGCACGACGCGTGGGTCCTCCGACATGGCGAAGAACATCTTGCGCACGGTCTCGGCTTGCTGGCGGCGCAACGCATCGCGGATGCGTTGTTTTTTCTGCTCGCGATTCGTGTCGCCATCGCTCGCGGCATAGTTTGTCCCACCGGCTCTATCGGGCGCGATGAACTGCGCCCCGGCGCGCTTTTTGCGTTCGAGGATGTTCAGGCGCAACATGCTGCCTACCACGCGCGCGACGGCTGCGCCCAGCGTGCTTTCTACGCGCTCGAGTGGGATGAGATCAGCGTCAACTGCTTCGAAGATCAGACCAGAGGCCACGCCAACGGCATCAATATGCATCTCTGCCAGAATGGTCGCTATCGCCAGGGCGTGTTCGATAAGCGTCAGCCCTTTTTCGCCGCGCGACTCGCCACATACATTCCAGGCAAGCTCAAAGGCTTGTGCGACCTGCCCGGATTCGGCGGGTGACATGTATTGCCGGACGATATTCAGTAAGTGTTGTGCCTGTTCGTTCGCAAATCCCTGTGTGGGAATGGAATGGCTTGTAGACATATCTATCATGGACGTTTCCGTAAGAGTCTAGTATCAGGAATGGACGCCTCGACCGAGATCTCGCCCTACGCTCACCACATTTTTTATCTGCTGCAAACGCTCAAAAATGGGTTCAATCTGGTCAACAGCTTCTATCTCCAATGTAGCAGTAATCACAGCTTTTTGCAATGAAGCATTCGTGGTGGATGCGACAGAAGTCATGTTTATGCCCGCGTCAGCCACCACCGCCGCGACATCGCGCAATAGTCCGGCGCGATCATGCGCCACGATAATGATAGGTGCGCGATAGCTCTGGGCTTCTATCACCAGCCAGTTGATGTCCAGCAGACGTTCGGAGTCGTGACCGCGATAGCGGCGTAGTGTGCGACAATCGGCGCGATGCACGATAATGCCCTTGTTCGGGTTGAGCAGCCCGACAATGGCATCGCCCGGCAACGGACAGCAGCAATGCGCCAGTTTGATAACCACCTGCGATAGTTCGCTATCAGCCGCGCTGCCGTTATGATGATGTCCGTTCTTAGGTAACTCCGCTTCAGCCTTGATCTCGCCGCGCTGCTGCAAAAGCGGCGTCAGGTACTCCATCACTTTGCCGACCGCCAGATCATCGCGCCCCAGAGCTATGAACAGGTCATCAGGTACGCTGTACTTCTTGCTCGGATTGGCAACCAGCAGGTCGTCATACGTGACAGCGTGTAAGCCGGACGCGCCCGCCGCTTTCAAGGCCAGATCAAGCCGCTCGCGCCCCAGATGCAGGTTCACATCGCGCTCATACGTTTTCAGGTAGCGGCGAATCTTGGTGCGCGCCGATGTAGTGCGCGCGAAAGAAAGCCATTCGCGCGTCGGGTGCGCATCAGGGCTGACCATAATATCTACGATCTCGCCGCCTTTAAGTTCGTAATCGAGCGGCACAATGCGCGTTATCAGCCGTCCGCTATCTTCCAGGTTGGTGATGATACGAGCGCCCGCGCAATGATCGCCAATGTCGGAGTGAATGCGATAGGCCAGGTCGAGCGGGGTTGAGCCGCGTGGCAAATCTTTCACCTCGCCTTTGGGCGTGAACACAAAGATCTGCTCCTGGAAAATGTCTCCTTTGACCGCCTCGACAAACTCGTCGGCATTCTGAGGCAGTTCGCGCTGCCATTCGCGCAATTGCTCTATCCAGGTAATCATCTCGCCCATGGAGAGACGCGCGCCTCCGCGCTCCTTGAGGTACCAGTAGCTGGCGATGCCATAATCGGCGATGCGCTCCATCTCATGCGTGCGAATTTGCACCTCGGCCAGTTGATTATCCAGGCAGAACACGGTGGTATGTAGCGACTGGTAGCCGTTGACCTTTGGCGTGGCGATGAAATCTTTGATGCGCCCGTCTTTGGGTCGCCACAGGGCGTGGATATGTCCCAACGCCAGGTAGCAATCATGCACAGTGTCTACCAGAATGCGATAAGCTACCAGGTCGTGTATCTGGCTTAGTTCGGTGCCCCCCTGTTCCAGTTTGCGATTGATGCTGGACAGGTGCTTGGGCCACGCGCGCACCTCGGCGTGAATACCGGCCTTGTCCATCTCCTCTTCGAGGGAGCGGCAAATCTGGTCGATGATGGGCTGGCGTTTGCGTCTCTCTGCTTCGACCGCGCTCGCCAACCGGGTGAACTTCTCCGGCTCCAGGTAGCTGAAAGCCAGGTCTTCGAGTTCCGCCTGTACCAGCGACATACCCAGGCGGCGAGCCAGCGGCGCGTAAATTTCGCGCGTTTCGCGCGCTTTGTTCTGCTGCTGCGCCCGGTTCATCACACTCAATGTGCGCATATTATGCAGGCGGTCGGCCAGTTTCAGCACGACCACGCGCGGGTCTTCCGCCATCGCCAGCAGCATTTTACGCACGGTTTCGGAGCGGTCGCGGCGTTTCTGTTCGCGCGCCAGGGATTGCCGTTGCTCAATCTGCTCAGGCGTTTCTGGCGCAACAGAGGACGCGATGAATCGCGTCCCTACATCCTGATCGGACTGAGTGGATGCCATAAAAGGGGACGCCCCATTTTTGCCTGCCAGTGTGTCAAACTTGGTGACGCCATCGACAATATCGGCGATCGCCGCGCCAAAAAGCGCGCGTAAATCGTCCAGCGTGAAAGCGGTATCCTCAACGACATCGTGCAGTAGACCCGCTACGATGCCATCGGCGTCGATGCGCATATCCGCCAGCAGCAGCGCGACTTCCAGGGGATGCGAGATGTAGGGTTCTCCAGAGCGGCGCATGATGCCCTGATGCGCTTCGTCCGCCACTTCGTAGGCGCGGCGAATCGTCTCCAGGTCAAGTGGAGATAAGTACTGGCGTGTTTCAGCCAGTAAATCTTCAAGCGTCAGGTGCGAGATTGCAACCGACTCGTCTGGATTCGCAGTCATCATGTACGGTACCCCTGGGCGGCGTAGATTATTGTTTACTATAGTTTAGAACACAAACGCGCGCAATGCAATAACTATGTATGTCGCATATGCAACGAATCAAGCATACACTGCGTTACAAATATGTAAACATAGGGCGGAATTGTTCAGAAGCTAATCCTGTGATGGAGAATTGCAAGATACGAGGGCGCGAAAGCAAGCATTGCCCTGGTAATATCCGTCTACTTTTGATAACAGGAAATCCCTGTATAACATTCCCTGATATAATAGACGAGGGGAAATATGGAAAGCAAAAAGAGACAAGACCGCGAACCTACCCTGGCCTTATCTCTAGCAATATTGGAGGCTTGCTAACCCTTCGTGGCCTTAGCCGCGCGCTACACGCACCTTATCGTAGCAGGGGCTGCAATAGACGGGGCGATCATTCTTGGGCAAGAATGGCACCTGCGTCTCCACTCCGCACTCGGCGCAAATAACCGTGTGCATTTCGCGCGGGCCGCGCTCGGAACGGCTACCCATCCCGCCAGACGTATTGCGACGCGCTGCGCGGCATGAGGGACAACGGCCAGGCTGATTCATCAAGCCTTTTTGCTGGTAAAACTCTTGTTCTCCAGCGGTGAATACGAAATCATTTCCGCATTCGCGGCACTTCAGGGTTTTGTCTTCAAACATACAAACCAGGGTCCTCCTTGTGATATGATGGTATTCTTCCGGGTCCATATCCTTGCAGAGTCACCAGTTTGTTGTCACCCCTAGCAGCGCGGGCGGTATAGTGCTGGACGGACGCTGTATGCCAGACCGAGATCGGATACCGGATGTTAGCATACACGATCTTTTTCTGAATTTCAAGTGCTTTCTTCGTCAATTTATCTAATTTCTCGCATCTTTATGCAATTTTTATGTGTATTGTGTACACTAAGTGAGCCTGAGCTTCTCTATTTACCCGACAACTTCACTAAGTACGACTACATTCAAGCCAGGTACACGTCGAAAAGCGGAATCATTAGTTAAAAAAAGAGCACAGTTATCCAGGACTGCTGTGGCCGCGTGAAGAGCATCAGGAGTCTTGAGTCCGAGAGTTGCTCTGAGTCTAGCCGACTCTTCCAGTACTGCTTGTGAGATAGGAGACATTCTAACGTCGGGAGAGTGACGCAATACTATACGAAAAATGGTAGCAGTGGTTACATCCTCCATTTTTAGAGGTTTAACCAGTACTTCGAGCAATGTTAATTCGCTGGTAATAACCAGAAGTTGTCCGCCACTGACGGCTTGCTACAAGGTATCCAGGACTGCGCGATAGGGATCAATACGTTCCACACTGTAAATGAAGCAATTCGTATCCAGGTAAATGTGGCCTGATGTAGGTAGCACTAATGATCCCAAGATTCACGTTCCTCACGTACATGCCTGTCAATTTCTTCAGCATTGTGGAAAAGCCGATGGCCGGATAATTTCTTCAATACATCGATAACATGGCGCTCATCCGGCTTATTATCCTCAACAGTGACAACGATTGTCGCTTCCTGTCCAGCAATAAGCTCCGGTGCGCTAATTTCTATTTTGCCTCCCGGCAAGATTCTAGTTTTCACTCGTACTTCGATTGCCATAACTCCCTCCATTAGTATATGCTTCTTCAAAGAAGTATATGTTCTATGTACACCATACCATATATCAGAGGTAATTCCAACTGGTAGAGATCATATGAAATTGCCTCAAATTTGACGTGAATGCGAAAATACAGATATATAGACAAGCAGCCGATGAGAATGCTTCTGTATTCCCTGTGGAGGATTCGCAATGATTCACGTCGATGGCTCACACTTCAAAGACGAACATGGAAGAACGCTTATGTTGCGTGGGGTCAATCTGGGTGGTAGCAGCAAGGTTCCAGCCACGCCCGATGGCGCGACGTATATCCGCGATGGCTTTTTCGATCACCGGCATGTCTCGTTTGTGGGGCGGCCTTTTCCTCTTGAAGAGGCCGATGAGCATTTCACGCGCCTGCGCTCGTGGGGACTGACCTTCCTGCGTTTCCTCGTTACATGGGAAGCCATCGAACATGCCGGGCCGGGCGTCTATGACGAAGCGTATCTTGATTATATCTACCAGATCGTCAAAAAAGCTGGAGAGTATGGCATGTTGCTCTTCATTGACCCGCACCAGGACATGTGGAGCCGTTTCTCAGGCGGAGACGGCGCGCCGGGGTGGACGCTCGAAGCGGCGGGTTTCGACATGACGCATTTCAGCGCAACCGGCGCGGCCATTGTCCACGCTACGCATGGCGACCCTTTCCCTGAGATGATCTGGCCCACCAATAGCAGCAAACTCGCCTCCGCGACTATGTTCACCCTCTTCTTCGGTGGCGACGATTTCGCTCCCACTATGCAGATTGATAGCGAACCCATACAGGCATATTTGCAGCGCCATTATATCAACACTGTCCGGCAAGTCGCGTTGCGCCTGAAAGACTTGCCCCATGTAATTGGCTACGATACCATGAATGAGCCATTGCGCGGTTACATCGGCTGGCGCGATCTCAATGCGATGGGTGGACTGATCTCCCTGGGAGTCACTCCTACCCCTTACCAGTCAATGCTGCTGGGCGCGGGCCTGCCGCAGGAAGTTGCTTGCTGGAAACTGGGAGTTGCTAGCGTCAAAAGGGATGGCACGCGCATACTGAATAGCGAGAGGCAGCGCGCGTGGAGCGAGGGCAGCGCTTGCGTCTGGCGTCAGCATGGCGTGTGGGATTTTGACGCGGCTGGTGTGCCTCATTTGCTGCGCCCCGATTACTTTGCGCAGGTCAATGGGCGCGCAGTCGATTTTGCGCAAGACTATTACCGTCCATTCGCCAATAGTTTTGCCGGAGCCATCCGCGCCATCGACGCAAACGTCCTGATCTTTATCGAAACCGAGGCAGGCAAATTGCCGCCACAATGGCGCGCGCATGATGAACCGAACATCGTCTATGCCCCACACTGGTATGACGGTATGGTCTTATTCAAGAAGAATTATAGCCCGTTCCTCGCCATCGATTCCCACAATACAAAGCTTGTTGTTGGGCCATCCGCCATTCGCCAATCTTTCGCGGAGCAACTGGCCTTCCTCAAACGTGGCGCAAGCGAGCGACTGGGCGGCGTTCCCGTGTTGCTGGGCGAGTTTGGTATCCCCTTTGATCTCAAAGAGAAACAAGCGTATCGCACCGGGAATTTCCGCGTGCAGATCAGAGCCTTAGATCGCAGTTTTCAGGCTATCGAAGCCAACCTGCTAAACTGCACTCTCTGGAACTACACGTCCGGCAACACCAACCAGCGCGGCGACCTGTGGAACGACGAAGACCTCTCCATCTTCAGCCGCGACCAGCAAATGGACCCCAACTCCATAGACTCCGGCGGGCGCGCCCTGGAAGCCGTCGTGCGTCCCTATCCCTGCGCCACCGCCGGCGAACCCCTGCGTATGTCCTTCAACATCAAACAGCGCGTCTTCGAGTTCACCTTTCGTCATGCCCCCCACATAACCGCGCCCACCGAAATCTACATCCCCCATTTCCAGTACCCACATGGATACAACGTCGCAGTAAGTGATGGAAGCTACGAAATACTGCGCGAACAACAAACACTGATTTACTGGCACAGCATGGAACGGGATGAGCATACGATACGAGTGAGACCGGCTTTATAGAAACGCATGAAATGCAGCAATGTTTCTGTTATACTTGTGTTATAAAAGCGAGAGTCATATCTCTCAGGCTTTCATGGACATGTGCTGTGAGCGGTGAACATGAGATAAGGAAGAAGCTTGATGGACTTACCGGTTCCTACTGGACAGAAGTCGGTGATTCCTTTGATTCTCCTGTTGCTTTTACTGGCGGTTATAGCCTTTTTTGCCCTCGGATCGTTGAATCTGGCGGGAAGTACGACTCAAACAGGTCAATGTCCTCCCTTTAATGCTCAACAAGAAGCTTTTAATTTAGCTCAAAGGACTGAACAATTCCGAAGGGCGAAACCAGAGGCAGTGAATTATGGCAATGGATCATATACCATTTGCTACACGAATGGAAAGATTGCTTACTTTACTTTTCCACAGCCATTTAGGGGATTTTACGATAAAAACGCTCCTGGCGAAGAGTATAAAACGCATAGTGAGCAGGCTACCTATGTCTGGCCTGGACGTAAGCTCGCGGCCTTACCTCTTGTTGCGAGTCAAATTCAGTGGATTCAGGTGGTTATTTTTAGTCAAGTAATCGTGTGTCCTCCTTGTCAAAACGATATGAAATCGTGGCAGACGGGATTACGTGGATAAGCTCGCATTGAGAATCTCTTTTTATCCATCTGGGATATTGGAAACAATGGATTCGATCCAGCAAGGTACCCTGCTAGAACGGGTAAGCCGGTAATACTTGGAGATGTACGTCAGGTGGATATTCTATTTGATTCCTGAGCGTGTTAGAGAGCTATTCCCTCATGTTTACAGCAGAAAGGAAGAAGAATCTATGGTCGAGTATCCTGCCTATGTGAGATATGCCTTCAGGGCTATACGTGTCATTGACGCAGAAGAGTATGAGAATGAAGCAATTGAAGCATTTCTTGCTCGCTGGGGAGATCTGGCATTGACAACCTTTGCTCGTGTGCTACGCGAAGGGGAGTACGAGGATCAACAAATAGCTGTTTTCGCTCTGGGGTACACCGAATCGCACTGGGCGCAAGACCTCTTGCTCCCTTACCTGTCTCATAAGCGACCGGAAGTGCGCTGGGCAGCAGCCCTCACCCTGGGCAAAATGCGAGTGGAAGCGGCCTTTCTTGTCCTTATTCAGATGCTGCAAGAGTTCTTTCCTCCTCATCCCCCCGCCGACTATAGCTGGTACGATGTCAAACATATGCATGTGGCGCACCTGCTGGGGAGCTGGGGAAAACAAGAAGCGGTGGCGGCGCTCAAAGAAACTTTGCAACACATCTGGCGAGCGGAACTCCAGTTGAAAGCGCAAGGGGACGATGTCCAGATGGAGGCGCATTACGAGGACGCGCTGGCTTATGCTCTGGGACAACTGGGGGCGTTTGATGCGCTGGCTGATTTGGAAGCTTCACCATCACGTCACAAGCTCTGGGCCATTACGCTTGTGCTGGGTTATCTCAACATGGAACGCCTTGCTAGAGATACGCTGCTCGGTTTCCTCGCTGGTCCATTCGGGAAAGAAAATCGGGCGGCGCTGCTTGCGCCTGTCCCGGCTCTCTTGCAAGAGAAGATGGGTTTTTCTGAGCAAGAGGCGGCAGATTTTTCCGAGATTTATCTCAATGAGTGCGAAGACCGTCTTTTCGGTTAATGTTCTTACCGGGAAAAGAGGCTGCCATCCCCAGTCTTGACGCATGTGCGAGAATACAAGCACAGAAACATGTTTGTTGAGAAGCCAGGAATCCATGCCAGCATTTACGTTTACCATTGATGCCGAATGCCCCGATAGTTGGGCGCGCGCGGGAACCATCCAGACGCCGCACGGGGCTATCCAGACGCCGATTTTCATGCCGGTTGGCACGCAGGCCAGCGTGAAAAGCGTCTCGCCCGAAGAATTGCGCCAGGCGAGAGCGCAAATCATCCTCGCCAACACCTACCACCTGATGTTACGTCCCGGCTCACCGTTGATCGCGGAGCTTGGTGGCCTGCACTCGTTCACGCACTGGGATGGGCCAATACTCACCGATAGCGGCGGCTTTCAGGTCTTTAGCCTGGGCCACCTGCGCAAATTGAGCGAGGATGGCGCGGCGTTCAAGTCTCACCTGGATGGCTCAGCGCACACCCTCACGCCGGAAAGTGTCATGCGGATCGAGGCGGAACTGGGCGCGGACATCATTCTGCCGCTCGATATTTGCGCGGCCTACCCCTGCTCGTCCGAAGAGGCAAAGGCGGCGATGGAGCGCACACATCGTTGGGCCGAACGCGCTTTAATTGCTAAAGAAAAGCACCGGCCAGAACAGACCCTCTTCGGCATCGTGCAGGGCGCATTTGAACCAGAGCTACGCCAGGAGAGCGCGCGTTACACCGGCAACCTGCCTTTCCCTGGCCTCTCAATTGGCGGTCTATCGGTCGGCGAACCGAAAGCCATGATGTGGGAGATGTTGCGCTACGTCACGCCCCAACTGCCGCGCGATAAGCCGCGCCACCTGCTCGGCGTCGGCTCGCCCGAAGACCTGGTCATCGGCGTGGGACTCGGCATGGACATGTTCGATTGCGTGCTGCCCACCCGCGTAGCGCGGCACGGAGGGCTGTTCACGCGCTCAGGCCGCGTCAATATCAAATCGGCGCGTTTCCGCAGCGAGCGCGGCCCCGTCGACGAGGGTTGTGACTGCTATACCTGTCGCAACTATAGCGCGGCCTATGTGCATCACCTGCTGCGGGCGGGGGAATATCTGTATTATCGTCTTGGTAGTATTCATAATATCCGCTTCATGCTGCGGCTTGCCGGCGAACTGCGCGCCGCCATCAGCGCGGGCAACTACGCGGCGTACCGCGCTGATTTTCTGGCGCGTTACATTCCCGCGTCGGAGCAAGTGCGCGAAGACCAGCGCGAAAAGTGGCGAGCCGCGCGCCTGCGTTAAGCTAAAGGACACCAGTACCCATGTCGAAACCCTATCGTTTTCTCAATACTCACGTACAAAGCGCGGCGATGAATATGGCGATTGACGAGGCTGTGCTGCTGCATCACCTGCGCGACGAAGCGCCGCCCACCCTGCGCGTCTTTCGCTGGTCGTCTCCCTCGATTTCGCTGGGGCGTTTTCAGAGCGTCGAGCGTGAAATTTTGCGGGACATGTGCGAGCAGCACAGCGTGGAACTGGTGCGGCGTCCCACCGGCGGGCGTGCCGTCTATCACCGCGACGAATTCACCTATAGCATCATCATTAGCAAATGGCATGGCGTGCCATCGGGCATCGTAGCCGCTTATGCCTATCTCGCGCAGGGCTTGCAGTCCGCCCTCGAATTGCTGGGAGTTCGCGCCGAACTGAGCGACGAGCGCGTCAGCAAACATCCCTCAGCCGCCTGCTTCGCCTCGTCCACACAGGCCGATCTGACCAGCGGCGGCTTCAAACTGATCGGCAGCGCGCAGGTATGGAAAGATGATGCGCTCCTGCAACAGGGGTCGCTGCCCCTGGATGACCGCGCCACCGAATTTTTCGCCATGCTGCGTTTCCCCGATGCTGCCGCGCGTGAAGATGCGCTGGACGCCTATCGCCAGAAAACCACCCCCCTGCATACCTTTGCCCCTCAGGCCGCGTGGGATGATGTAGCCCATGCTTTCCGCGCAGGCTTCAGCGCCGCCCTGCAAAACGAGTTCGTAGAGGGTTCGCTAACCGCCTCAGAATGGACGCTGGCCCAACGCCTGGCAGAAGAGAAGTACCACAGGCTGGAATGGCGCAAAGAGCGCGTCAATCTCATTGAGACGATGTAAAAATCCGGTAAATTGAAGCTACCATTGCCGTGTTATAGTATGGTATGTAACATAGTACGGTATGTGCATATAGTACGTATTCATCAATAGACATGGTATTATTGGAAAGCCTCGTCCCATGAAAATTGCGTTTTTGCGCCAGAAAAGCCCGTTTAGAGTTGGCTTTCTGGCCGGTCTGCTGGCCGGTATCATCGCCTCCGGCGTCATGTTTTTTATCAGCGTGGAATGGCACGGCATATTGCTGCCGGATGTTTTTGGTTCGGAGCTAACCGCGCTGATGCCGTCGAATCTTTTTGAATTCCTGCACCAGTTGATCGGCGCGGACGCCAAGACCATCCTCTTCTATATTATTCTGATCGGGCAATGCCTCGTATTCGCTCTGAGCGGCGCGATTTTTAATGCGCGCATTAACGCTCAGGATGATCGTTTGCGCTGGTATCATGGACTGGTACTGGCCGTCATTCTGTGGCTTTTCGCGGGCGTCATCCTGCTGCCGTTGACGAATGGTGGTCTGTTCGGTGCGAACCTGAACGCCGGCATCAACACGGGTATGCTGAGCCTGGCAGCAGTTGGCCTCGTTTTTGGCCTGTCGTTTGTCTTTATCGCAGACTGGCTCGAAGCAAGGCTGCCTGCTGTAGAAGCTTCCACCTCAAAGCGTAAAGAGCTATTGTACGATGAAGGAGATGAGTCACTTTCGCGCCGCGCCTTGATAACACGCGGCCTGGTCATCGCCGGTATCGCGGTGGCGGGGGTAGGTGTGTGGCGTTTTATCACGAGCGGGGTCGGCGCGGCCAAAGTGCCTGTGGCAAAGCTATTGCAACATTACCAGAGTAAGATTGTGCCGCCGCCCACGCCCGACTATGGAGTGATTCAGCCCGCGCCTTTCCTCTCGCCTGAAATCACCTCCAACGATCAGTTCTATATCGTCTCGAAGAACCTGGTTGCTGATCCCACCGTGAATGGCGCAAGCTGGCAGCTCTCCGTCGATGGCGAGGTTGAGCATCCCTTCACCCTGAGCTACAGCGAGTTGATGGCACTGCCCCGCCAGGTTCAGAACGAATCGCTGATGTGTATCAGCAACGATGTCGGCGGGCCATATATGAGCAATGCGCAGTGGGAGGGTATTCCACTGGCAAGCTTGCTGCAACGCGCAAACGTCAAAACAGGCGCAACCAAAATCGTTTTTCACGCGGTCGATGACTATACCGACAGCATTCACCTGAGCAAAGCGTTGGAGCCGACAACGCTGCTCGCGGTACGTATGAACGGCGTCACGTTGCCGCAGGGACATGGCTTCCCCGCGCGTATGCTCGTGCCGGGCATCTATGGCATGAAGCACTGCAAATGGCTCAATCGCATCGAAGTGGTCAATTACAATTTTCAAGGCTACTGGCAACAGCGCGGTTGGGACGATGCCGCCCCTGTTCGCATGACCGCGCGTATCGACACGCCCCTGGACGGCGGTAACGTTTCCATCAATCGCACGACCTACATAGCGGGCGTGGCTTTTTCGGGCAACAAGGGCATCAGCGAGGTGGATATCAGCCTCGACTCCGGCCAGTCATGGCATCCTGCCGTTCTCAAGCATCCCGCGTCCGATTTCACCTGGGTGATCTGGGAGTATGCCTGGAAACCGACCACCAATGCCAACGTTATCATCACCGCGCGCGCCATTGACCTGGAAGGCAACGTGCAGGACCCTAACATCGCTCCCCCCTTACCTATAGGCTCATCGGGATACCATAGCATCACCACCATCGTTTCATAAACGGATACTATTTGCATGTGAGCATATGTGCATGTGGGGAAGCGCATAAAAAATTGCTCGATTAAAGTGTCCGTTTTTTCTTCCCTCGATGATTATATCAGTGAAGGCAGAACGTATTCGTTATGGGGAAGCCTATCGGAAAGGCCGTTGGGGTAAGGCCAGTATGGTGATGGATGAGCAGGTGGTAGAGCGTCTACGCGCGGGGGATGCACCAACTTATTGTATGTTAATCGAACGATTACAACAACCTCTCACAGGCTATTTGCATCGACTCGTGGGGGATCGAGAAGTTGCTCTAGACCTTGCGCAAGATACTTTTTTGCAGGTGTATAAAGAGATAGGCAAGACATCTGGCGAACTCAAGCTGGATGCCTGGATCTATCGTATTGCCACAAATTACGGCCTGCGCTACCTGAACAGAAAACGCCTGCGCCAGATGATCCATCTCGATGACCCCGAAAGCCTGGATGACAGCCTGGCAATGGCTGGACCGGAAGATCAATCGGTCACACGCATCGTGGTGCAGCAGGCGCTGGGCAGGATGAACCCTAAAGATTCGGCAATTCTGCAACTTCACTTTGGCAATAGTTTCAGTTACGAAGAAATCGGCCATATTCTCAATATGAGTTCGGAGGCCGTTCGGAAACGAGTGGCGCGTGGTGTAGAGAAGTTTCGCGCTGTCTACGGAGAGGCATCTCCAGCGCAGGCGCAGCATGTAGGACCCCGGTTCGCCGGGGTCAGAAGAGATGGTAGATAGCGTATGGCAAGGAACCTTTTGTGGAAAAAGGATGCGGACGGTATCGAACATCCAACACATGAAATCTTACTCGCATTCATCCGCGAGCAATGTTCCGAGCAGGAGAAAAGTCGCATTGGCGAGCATCTTCATGCTGGATGCGCGCCATGTAATCGGCTCCATGCCGGATTAACTCAGGATAGCGATGCGCTGAAGCATCTCATGGATGTGTCGCGCTATCCCGATTACTCTGAGTTACAATCGAATCAGGTATGGCTCCACATGCAGCGCGGCGAAGCTTTGACCAGCGCGTGGACCGGCAAGCGGAAACGCAAGTTTCAAACACAAAGCCAGCGAGCGCCAGTGGAAAGGCGGCAGCAGGCAAGAGGTCAATACGCGCGGAATACGGGTTTGCGGGTTTTCAAGCTCAGCTTTCCGGTTGCTTTCGGGCTGTTATTGCTACTCATGACGGCAGCGATTGTGCTGGCCTATACCATCGCCAGCATGGTCAAGCCGCCTATAGTAACACCCGGACCACAGAATAACCATATCTATAGCCCTGCGCCGAATCCGACCAGTGTGGTAGGACATCAGGCAACGCCGACGACGAGTACCGTTCAGGTGACGCCTTCGGCGGGTACGACTACAACAGATGGTCATGGGAAAGGTCCAACCATCGCCATTTGCCCGTCACCTGGAAATATGGATTCGCTCATTTATATCTGCGGGCGTAATTTCAAAGCGGGCGACAGAGTTTCGCTGGTGCTGGTTTTCGATGGAATGAATAACCCGTTGGTCTGGGGATCGTACAGGGTCAATGGGCATGGTGAATTTACCGGTACGCTGTTTTTATACTCGTGCAGGTTCGTGCCGAAAGAAGTATATGCGAAAGATGAATCGCTAAGATCGGCATCCGTAACTTCGAATGCGCTGAGTAATTTTCCGATGGCGAACTGCAACTCCTCAACGCCTGGTGGTTGGCCCGGCGGTCGCGCATAAAGAGGAGCCGGATACCGAAGCGAATGCACATTATCTAAAAAGATAAACCATAAAATCTCGGTGTGGAAGGGGACTATAAACATGCAAAGACAATGCGCCTGGTGTTTACGGCTGATGGATAATAACGGCGAGCGAACCTCGCTGCATCCAGTGCCGAAATTGTACGAAGCCACGCATGGCATGTGTCGCGTCTGTGGGTCTTTCTGGTTAGAACAGGCCATGCGCGACACAGAGGAGCAAATCGCCGCCGTGCCGGTGCATCGTGAGCCAATTTATCGCTGCTAATACATCCTCTCTCGAACTGGCGGCTTTATGCCGCTGGAGGGTCGGGTCGCACTCTTCATGGCCGGGATGCGGTCTACCGTTTCCCCCGTGAATTGAGTGCGCAACGCTCCACTCCCCCCGGAGCGTTGCAGCCCGACCTTTTTTTATTTGCGCAGAAAATCCAACATGTACTGATTGACCAGATCGGGCTTTTCCTGTTGCACCCAGTGGCCGCTATCGGGGATACGCCGGATCTCAAGCTGTTTGATCCAGCGTTCAAGGCCGGTGGTAAGTTCGATGCCGAGCGCTATGTCGTGTTCGCCCCATATCAAGAGGGTGGGAACCTTCACGTTATAAGTGCCGCCGGTATAGCTGGTTGGCAGCCTGCGAAAGACCTGGCGGTAATAGTTCAGGGCGGCTGTCATGGCACCGGGTTTGCTCATGGCTTGCCGGTATCTGGCCGTCACTCCAGGGGGAAAAGCTTCTTTTTGCAGGGCTGCCCCGCGCAGCATACGGGCAATTTCTCCGGCGTGGTTGCGCAGCAGCAGGTATTCAGGTAGCCAGGGTAACTGGAAAGCAAAGACGTACCAGCTTTTGCGCAGTTGTTTCAAGGTGCGAAATTCGCGCATCATAGCCCCTGGATGTGGCGCGTTCAGCACGATCAGGCGTTCCGTCATGGCGGGGTAGCGAATGGCGAAGCTCCATGCCAGCACGCCACCCCAATCATGACCCACGATTACCGCTTTCTCGTATCCCAGCCCCTTTATCAGCCCGGCAATATCGAGCAGCAAAGTTGCTACGTCGTAACCCTTGCGTGGCTTATCGCTATCGTTGTAGCCACGCAGGTCGGGTGCGACCGCTTTATAGCCGTGTTCCGCCAGCACCGGAATCTGGAGGCGCCACGAGTACCAGAACTCAGGAAAACCATGCAGCAGCACAACCAGCAGCCCCTCGCCCTGCATCACATAATGCATACGGATACCGTTGGTGATGATGTCGCGGTGCTGCCAGGTTTCGGTTGTGGTCATCTCGCGCTCCCGTTTCGTCCTACGTTCTGTAGGGACAAGGGGTGGATGTGGGGATGGGCGGGGGCCTTGTGCTTGTCCTCGTCGCAGTACGTTTCCGTTGGAGTTTCGTGAGGCATGATAATCGCACTCCAACGAGGAC
>DASTKD010000298.1:0-4441 GCA_035716135.1 Ktedonobacteraceae bacterium | reverse complement strand
GGAGCCGTAGGCCACCGCGCCTCCTCCCAGCACCTTGCGCACAAAAACAACCAGCAGGACGGTGAATACTCCTTCGCCCAGACCCTGAATGGCGATCATGATGAAGAGAATGAGCAGTGCGCGCTGCCGGTAGATCAATTGCATTCCTTCCAGCCATTCGCGTCCAAGCTGTTTCAAAGAAAATGTTGCGGGAACGGGAGTTTCCGTTACGCTATCTTTCTCGGAAGTGAGATGGGGTTGCGCCGGGATGCGCATCAGCCAGAGTGTGAGGCTGGCAAACAGAAACGAGGCGGTGTCGAGCAGGATCACGCTTTTCAGCCCCAGCAGTCCCACGATCAACCCACCCAGAGCGGCACCAGCCAGCCGCGCCGTGTTCTGGCTGATGGATTTGAGCGCGTTGGCAGTCACCAGTTGTTTCTCGCTCACCAGGTGCGGCAGCAGCGCACCCTCGGCTGGCAGCACGAATTGGGCCGCGCTGGCCTCAAAGAACTGCACAACGTAGACGATCCAGAGCGAGCTTTTGTCATGTACGGCCAGCAGGGGCAGCAGGCCACAGGCCAGCAGCAGATTGCTGATAATCATCGTCCAGCGTCGATCCCAGCGATCCACGAAAACACCGGCGAGAGAGCTGAGTACCGTCCCCGGTACGAATTCGACGATCAGGACAATGCTGGTAGCCAGGGCTGAGCCGGTGAGCAGGTAGACGTAGACGGTCAGCCCGATACCGAGCAGCCAATCGCCAGTTTGAGAGATGAGTGCGCCTAACCAGAGCAGGGCAAAGTTTCGCTGTCGCAGCGTCGCAAGCATAGCTGGTGTCCTTTCACAAGTTCTGTTGTCGTCGCTGCTGTTAGCGTTGGTACACGCTCAGCACGTGTAGGGTTTCGCGCTGGTAAATCACATCGAGTTGGGCGGTATCGGTTATGCTTTCAAAGCTGCCGGCAATCGCGGGTTGGCCGTTGTGCTCGATCTCGTGTCCGGGCAACCAGCGTATGCGAGGATGCTTGCGCCAGAACGCCTGTGCTTCAGGCGTATCAAGTGTGAGGTGAGGAAGTGGGTTGAGGTCTTCGTCGTGACAGGCGGGGCAGATGATGTGTACCGCGTGGTAGCCTTGCGGGCCGAAGAGACGATGTCCAGGCGGAATCTCCTGGGGATTGCGTATCACTGCGTAGGCCGGATGTCCGCACTCATAGCATGTCACCTGACCGGTGTTGATGGCCTGCCAGTAGTGATCCCCCAACCAGGCCAGTTGACGCGCCAGGATAGATTTGGGGCTGGTGATGCCACTCCACAGGCGGGAATACTGTACTGCCGCGATATGCCAGCAGTTGGCACAGAAAAAGCCTGTTCCTTCCATTGAGGGATCGGCATATTGCGTAAGCCGACACTTGCCGCACATGGGACACCAGATGCGCGTTTCCTGTTCCAGACTCTCCTTATCTGATAAGGGTATGTAATATGGCGCTGCCTCTTTGCTCATGGATGTGGCAATCACGCGGCGCAATGCCAGCTTGCCCCGGTAGAGCCGCTGTACGAGCGCGTCTTCATTCAAGCCCAGGCACCGGGCGATCTCGGCATGTGGCGATTCGTGGATGTAGCGGGCTATTAACACATCGCGTGTTGCGGGTGGCAGAAGCGCTAGCGCACGGTCAAGCAATTGCGCCAGTTCATCGCGCTCAAGCTCGATTTCTATATCAACATCACCGGCTATTGTATCCTCGATGCTCAGTGCTGTCTCGTTCTGATACTGGCTAAAGGAAGCGAAATGGCCCAGGTCGCGGCTATAGCCGCGTAGCCAGCGCAGACATACATTGCGCGCAATGGCCGCAAGCCACTTTGTCCGCCCTTCTCTATTCAATGGTTCAAGCAGTTTATGCTGATTTTTCCATGCTTCAAGCAATGTCTCCTGGGCCAGGTCTTCCGCGACTTCGGGATGGCCTGTCAGGTGCGCGCAGAGGCGTACAAGCCGCGCTCGCTCATCCGCCAGGAAAGCCTCAACGCTTGATGAAGGGGAGAAATCACTTTTCTCAGCCAGTTGGAGCATGTCCATTCCCTTTTTCATCATCGATATACAAAACATTCATCAGGTTCGCAAGTCCCTTTGTTGTAATGCATATCGCGCATGCGCACAAAAACCTGACACATTTTTTTGAGATTTTCCCGATGCTAGCGGGTTTCCTTTGTCGCCTTAAGTGAGTACGTCAAAGGTAGCTCGATGCTCCGGTCTTTCAAGCGCCACCAGCCGTCCTCGCCCTGCTCCATGCCGGGCAAGCAGGGCCACGTGCTGAATGGGAACTCGTGCAGGAACTCGATCTTCAATCCGGCAGCAATCAGGGAGGTGAGAATCTCACCCAGTGTGTGGTTCCATTCATAGGTTGTTGTGTGCGATACACGGGCGTCTCTATCGGCATAGGTGCCATCAACCTCGCTCTGTACCGGTTGCGTGCCAAAGTACGAGTAGGCCATACGCACATCCTGCAAGCTCGTGGCGTTGCTGTCAAAATCAAAGATATCCTTGAATGGGTGTCCATCGGCGATATAGAAGGTGCCGCCCGGCTTGAGGAAATGCGCGACGACTCTGGCCCAGGCGGGGATATCCGGCAGCCAGCCCAGCACGCCGTAGGAGGTGAAGACAATATCAAACTGTTCGGAAAGCACGTGCGGCAGGTCATAGACGTTGGAACAGATGAAACGCGCCTCTATCCCCAACTCCCGGCTCAACGATTGCGCGAATTGAATGGCCGGTGGCGAAAAGTCCGCGCCCATCACCCGTGCGCCCAATCGCGCCCAGGAGAGCGTATCCATGCCGAAATGGCACTGCAAATGCAGCAATGATTTTCCGGCCACATCGCCCAACTCTTCCAGTTCGAGCGAGTGCAGGCTTGTCTTGCCAGCCCGAAGACTGGCGAGATCATAAAACTCCGACTCCGCGTGGATCGATACCAGTTCATCCCAACGCTGCTGGTTGGCATTCATATAGTCATACATATGGTAACTCCCTATAGATGTATCATCAAAGCTGTTGCGGTGGATTGGCGCAGAGGTCTGCGACGTGCTGCATAGTCTCCTCAAGTGTGGGGACATGCCATTCAGCGCGTTCGGTATCGGTTGTTGTTGGGTCGATGGGCCACAGTTTCCAGCAGGTGCCGTGAGGGATATATTGCGTACCGTACTTTTGTGGCCTTCCCTGTTGCATCAGCCAGCGATCATAAGCGGCGGCGGTGAGCCATCGTGCCTGCTCATAGCTCATCTCAACCGCCTGTTTTGCAAGTTCGTGTGCCTGCCAGCTATATTCTGGCGTTCCCCCATGCTGAAAGACCATCGCCGCGTGATAATAATCTACGGCTGCCTGCAACGCGCCCGCCTCGATCAGTTCCTCAACGCGCTGGCGGCGCTCCGCGTCACGCTTTCCCAGGTCGGCTGGCAGTTTCTCCCGCCGATCCGCCTGATCTTGCTCGTAAAGTGTCCGTAATTCGTCGTTCACAATGCCGTCTCCTCGTTTTCACGAACCTCGTTTGCTCTCTACCAAGAGTAGCAGTTCAACTTTGCCTTGTCCAGAGTGTCTGGACGCCAGATTTTTCAGGCATGTCGGGCAGTGTTGTAGGGGCGAGTGTGGTGAGGAGTGGTAGGGTGGGCCTTTATGGTCGCCCGTCATCCTTTCTTCCTGTACAAATGCATGTGATAATGATATAAATGGGTTTGTAGCATGAATAAAGCATTTTTTGGGAGGAGACAATATATGACAACCATTACCGATGAGTATATGCGGCAGATGAGTTCCAAAGCCAGGCAATATTGCCTCATGATTTTGAAGGCTGGTCCAAACAAGCATATGGATGGAGTCGAGAAAATCATCTGGGAGCATGGCCGAAGAAACCATGCGCTTCGCGTCGAAGGAGTGTTGTCTATTGTTTGCCCGGTAGCCGATGGAAGCGATATATCGGGTATTGGCATTTTTAATGCCACTGTTGAAGAAGTGAAAAAGATTATGGACGAGGATCCCGGCGTACAGGCGGGAGTTTTTGTCTATGAAATTCACCCTTGCCGAAGTTTTCCTGGAGACAGTTTACCAGGATAATCTCAGCAGAGGCCGGGTACCCACGAGGTATACCTGGCCTCTCTTTATATGGTGCGCTCTTAGCCGCCGGAGAGCAGGATCGTATTTCCATCAGGGGCATTATAACATGACTATGGAAATAATCGTTACTAATAGTTTGTTAGTAAGGTCAGAAGATGATACACTGAGATGAAACGGAAAAGCGAGAACGGGCTTATCTATTTCATAGAGAAAGTGTGATTTCAGGTTATTTGCTGGCTTCTATGCCGGCAAGAAAGGGAATGAGCAATGGAGCTTGGCGGTTTGCATCACGTGACGGCAGTCACCAGCAATGCTTCGGGCAATGTCGATTTCTATACCAATGTACTTGGATTGAGGATGGTCAAG
>DASTKD010000297.1:0-4049 GCA_035716135.1 Ktedonobacteraceae bacterium | reverse complement strand
GGAGCCGTAGGCCACCGCGCCTCCTCCCAGCACCTTGCGCACAAAAACAACCAGCAGGACGGTGAATACTCCTTCGCCCAGACCCTGAATGGCGATCATGATGAAGAGAATGAGCAGTGCGCGCTGCCGGTAGATCAATTGTATCCCTTCCAGCCATTCGCGTCCAAGCTGTTTCAAAGAAAATGTTGCGGGAACCGGAGTTTCCGTTACGCTATCTTTCTCGGAAGTGAGATGGGGTTGCGCCGGGATGCGCATCAGCCAGAGTGTGAGGCTGGCAAACAGAAACGAGGCGGTGTCGAGCAGGATCACACATTTCAGCCCCAGCAGTCCCACGATCAACCCACCCAGGGCGGCACCGGCCAGCCGCGCCGTGTTCTGGCTGATGGATTTGAGCGCGTTGGCAGTCATCAGTTGTTCCTCGCTCACCAGGTGCGGCAGCAGCGCACCCTCGGCTGGCAGCACGAATTGGGCCGCGCTGGCCTCGAAGAACTGCACAACGTAGACGATCCAGAGCGAGCTTTTATCATGTACAGCCAGCAGGGGCAGCAGGCCACAGGCCAGCAGCAGATTGCTGATAATCATTGTCCAGCGCCGATCCCAGCGATCCACGAAGACCCCGGCGAAAGAACTGAGCACCGTCCCCGGCACAAATTCGACAATCAGCACGATGCTGGTAGCCAGAGCCGAGCCGGTGAGCAGGTAAACATAGACGGTCAGCCCGATACCAAGCAGCCAATCGCCGGTCTGAGAGATGAGCGCGCCGAACCAGAGCAGGGCAAAGTTTCGCTGTCGCAGCGTCGCAAGCATAGCTGGTGTCCTTTCACGAGTTCTGTTATGCTCCGCTGCTAGCGTTCGTAGACTCCCAGCACGTGCAGGGTTTCGCGCTGGTAAATCACATCGAGTTGGGCGGTATCGGTTATGCTCTCGAAACTACCCACAATCGCGGGTTGGCCGTTGTGCTCGATCTCGTGTCCGGGCAGCCAGCGTATGCGTGAATGCTTGCGCCAGAACGCCTGTGCCTCAGGCGTATCAAGTGTGAGATGAGGAAGTGGGTTGATGTCTTCGTCGTGACAGTCCGGGCAGATGATGTGTACCGCGTGATAGCCTTGTGGGCCGAAGAGACCCTGGCCGGGCGGAATCTCCTGCGGGCTGCGTATCGCTGCATAGGCTGCGTGTCCGCACTCATAGCATGTCACCTGACCGGTGTTGATGGCTTGCCAGTAGTGATCCCCCAACCAGGCCAGTTGGCGCGCCAGGATGGATTTTGGACTGCTGATGCCACTCCACAGGCGGTGATACTGTACTGCCGCGATATGCCAGCAGTTGGCGCAGAAAAAGCCGGTTCCTTCCATCGAGGGGTCGCTATATTGCGTAAGTTTGCACTTGCCGCACATGGGACACCAGATGCGTGTTTCCTGCTCCAGACTCTCCTTATCTGCGAAGGATATGTGGTATGCCGCAGCTTCCTTCCTCATGGACGTGTTCATTACGCTCCGCAGCGCCAGCTTGCCCCGGTAGAGCCGCTGTACCAGCGCGTCCTCGTTCAAGCCCAGGCGTTGAGCGATCTCCGCGTGTGGGAATTCGTGGATCTAGCGGGCTATTAATACATCGCGTGTTGCGGGCGGCAGAAGCGCTAGCGCACGGTCAAGCAACTGCGCCAGTTCATCGCGCTCAAGCTCGATTTCTATATCAACATCACCGGCTATCGTATCCTCGATGCTCAGTTCCGTCTCGCTTTGATACTGGCTAAAGGAAGCGAAATGGCCGAGGTCGCGGCTATAGCCGCGCAACCAGCGCAGGCACACATTGCGCGCAATGGCCGCAAGCCACTTTGCCCATCCTTCTCTATTCGCTGGTTCAAGCAGTTTGTGCTGATTTCTCCATGCCTCAAGCAATGTTTCCTGGGCCAGGTCTTCCGCCGCTTCGGGATGGCCCGTCAGGTGCGCGCAGAGGCGTACCAGCCGCGCTCGTTCATCGGCCAGGAAAGCCTCAACGCTGCCGGTTGCATCGCTTGATGAAGGAGAGAAAACACTTTTCTCAGCCAGTTGGAGCATGTCCATTCCCTTTTTCATCATCGATATACAAAACATTCATCAGGTTCGCAAGTCCCTTTGTTGTAATGCATATCGCGCCTGACCGCAAAAACCTGACACATTTTTTAAGATTTTCCCGATTCTATCTGGTATCTTTGGTTGCCTTAAGCGAATAGGTCAAAGGTAGCTCAATGCTCCGGTCTTTCAAGTGCCACCAGCCATCCTCGCCCTGCTCCATGCCGGGCAAGCAGGGCCACGTGCTGAATGGGAACTCGTGCAGGAACTCAATCTTCAATCCGGCAGCAATCAGGGAGGTGAGAATCTCGCCCAGTGTGTGGTTCCATTCATAGGTTGTTGTGTGCGATACACGGGCGTCTCTATCGGCATAGGTGCCATCAACCTCGCTCTGTATCGGCTGCGTGCCAAAGTAGGAATAGGCCATACGCACATCCTGCAAGTCTCTGGCGTTGCTGTCAAAATCGAAGATATCCTTGAATGGGTGTCCATCGGCGATATAGAAGGTGCCGCCCGGCTTGAGAAAATGCGCGACGACTCTGGCCCAGGCGGGGATATCCGGCAGCCAGCCCAGCACGCCGTAGGAGGTGAAGACAATATCAAACTGTTCGGAAAGCACGTGCGGCAGATCATAGACGTTGGAACAAACAAAACGCGCCTCTATCCCCAACTCCTGGCTCAACGATTGCGCGAATTGAATGGCCGGTGGCGAAAAGTCCGCGCCCATCACCCGTGCGCCCAATCGCGCCCAGGAGAGCGTATCCATGCCAAAATGACACTGCAAATGCAGCAATGATTTTCCCACCACATTGCCCAACTCCTCCAGTTCGAGCGAGTGCAGGCTTGTCTTGCCAGCCCGAAGACTGGCGAGATCATAAAACTCCGACTCCGTATGAATCGGTACCAGTTCATCCCAGCGCTGTTGGTTGGCATTCATATAGTCATGCATATATAGCTCCTAATAGGCGTATCATAACATCAAAATTTCCATGAACCTCGTTTGCTCTCTACCAAGAGTAGCAGTTCAGCGTTGCCTTGTCCAGATGCGAGGAACTGATGCTCAGGGTGTATGAATGCTAGCATTCATACACCCTGAAACCCTGTCAGGAATCCGTCCGTAATAGTCAGGAAGTCAATAGATGTATCATATGAAGATAGATGAAGGAGATATTTCATGACCGCTATCACCGCTTTGCGTGCAATAAATGATCGGTTGAATGCCTCACTGCGTCAGGTCGTCGAGGAGCTTACGGACGAACAGCTACTCTATCGCGCTCCCGCCATCGATGAGCGCTCGCTAGAGGAGGTTGCCTTTCACGCCTATGAAAGTTTGCTTGAATTTGCCGCCACAGTCGAGGGCAAGCCCTGGCCAGCAGCCCCGGTGGTGCCTGACACAGCGGCAGGGATAATCTCGCAACTGAACGAAATGTCCCTGATGGTCGATGAAATTCTCATGGCCCTCCCGGAGAGTGCTCTGGAACAGGAAGTCACGCTGCTGTGGGGCCAGCAGATCAAAGGACTTGATGCCATTGCTGATGGGCTGGAGCATGGCTTGATTCACGTCGGTACGATCAAGGGCATTCGGGCCATTGGCGGTTTCCCCACGCCGCCGGAGACGTATTGAATAGTCAGGCTGCCGCGTTACTTGTAATCATTTCTGATCACAAGTATATTTTATCATTCAAGCGGCTCTCAAATGAGAAGAACAAGCGTAGCCCTGGGGTCTATATCCTGTTGTTCCTCGCCAGCTATTGAAATAACTGTCACTAATAATTTGTTAGTAAGGGCAGAAGATGATACACTGAGATGAAACGGAAAAGCGAGAACGGGCTTATCTATTTCATAGAGGTGGAATTTCACGTTATTTGCTGGCTTCTATGCCGGCAAGAAAGGGAATGAGCAATGGAGCTTGGCGGTTTGCATCACGTGACGGCAGTCACCAGCAATGCTTCGGGCAATGTCGATTTCTATACCAATGTACTTGGATTGAGGATGGTCAAG
>DASTKD010000296.1:0-13900 GCA_035716135.1 Ktedonobacteraceae bacterium | reverse complement strand
GACCATGCCCGTCGCGCCCAACACCGCTACGGGGATACGTTTTTGTACATTTGTCATAAGTGCTATCTCCTGATTCTATCCAGAGCCACCGTCCCCTGTCATCCTGAGCGCAGCGAAGGATCTCTATGGGGCAAGCGAGAGGTCCTTCGCTGCGCTCAGGATGACAGCCGTGTGCTACGCAAAGCCTCAAGTTGAGCGCAATGTTCCTCTTCATGCTCAACCAGCGATGTAACCACGTCAAGCAATGAAACTGGCCCCTTCACCTCATGCAAGCCAATTCGTTGCCAGCTCTCAAGATTTGTATGGCGCAACATGTTCACCAGTTCGGCTCGTTGCAGCGCGTACAGGGCAAGGGAAGCACGAAAATTGACCTGCGCGTACAGGGCTATTTCAGCCCAGAGCCGCTCATCATACGCCTGCAAAGCAGGGTTATCTCGTATCAACAAGACATACGCGCGATACGCAACAATAGCATCACTTGCTCGTATGTGAGCCAAAATGTCCGTCGCTGACCACTGGCCTTCGGCGTGGGCTGCATGAAGCTCTGTCTCGTTGTAGCCCTCTACCGCGCGGGCAATCCTCAATGGAACATCTGATAATCGAAAGAGCAGTTCGTCAATTTCTCCCTGCGCCGTCATACAAATTCCTCTCCTTGCTAACGGGCCTCTCGCGCTCGTTCCTGTACTTCATGGCGCACCAGTGGAATCACGGGAGCGATCAGGTCACGATGCAGGCAGCGCAGGGCGCGTTCGCTGTCCGATTCTTCCACGATCAGGATGATACCTGTATCCGATGCTCCCTGTGTGACAATCGGGATGTGTTCGCGTGCCAGGGCGGTGATCGCGCGCGCCGGACTCATGGGATCAGCCGTAAAGCCTGAACCGATGCAGGCGCAGGCGGCCAGGCCGCGCCGGTGACTGACGCGCCAGCTTCCCATGTCATGCTGCAATAAGGCCACTACTGAATCGACCGCCTGTTCCTCGACCATAAAGGTGAGATGATGTCCCGATGATGAACAGATGGCAACCGGCGCGGCTCCAGCGCGCGCCGCCAACTCGAACACCTGCCCCGCGTTCTCAGGCGCGCCAAACAGATCGCTATTTTCAACAGTGATTAAGGCCAGTTGGCGGCGCACGGTAATCGCGGCAGCCGCGCTACGCATCCCCGGCGCTGGTCCGACGAGGGTTCCGCGCGTATGTGGTCGAAACGTGTTGCGCACGCGCACCGGGATATTGCGGTGGGCGACGGGGATCAGCGTGCGCGGGTGCAGCACCTTCGCGCCGAACCAGGAAAGCCGCGCCGCCTCCGCGTAAGTCAGGCGCGGTAGCAGGCGCGTATTGGCAACGACGCGCGGGTCCGCGCTCAGCACGCCATCAACATCGGTATAAATGGTGACTTCCGCGCAATCCAACGCTTCGCCGATGACGGTGGCGGAATAATCCGAGCCATTGCGCCCCAGCGTGGTCACAAAACCTCTGGCCGTGCGCCCGATGAAGCCGGGGGCGACAGGCACAGCACCGCGCTCAATCAGTGGATGAATCAGCCGCGCGGCGTTCACCCGCGTCTCCAGTGGCAATGGGTCAGCGCCAACGACCGTCCCGAATGCTGGCAGCGTATCGCATGATTGATCGGAGGTAATAATCACTTCTTCGCGTACAGGTACAGCCTGCACGCCCAGATCACGCGCCGCCGCCGCGAGCAACAGCACCGAAAGACGCTCGCCCCACGCGCTAATCGCCGGCGCGGCGTGCAGCGCCCAGGCGCTGGCATGGCTCCCATCCACCGGCTCGTGTGTCATAGCGCCGCGTCCGGCCTCTACCGCGCTCATATCTTGCTCAAGCATGGTAAAAGCGGCCTGTAGATCGTGTTGCAAAGCCTGTCGCCCTTCGCGCTTATGCACGGCCCTGTCTGCCACTTCCAGGTGTTTCTGCTTGAGGGCATCCAGTTCCTGCTGGCATGACTCGCGCTCGCCGGTACAGGCGAAACGCGCTATGCGCAACAACTGATCGGTCACGCCAGACATGGCCGATACTACAACCACCGGAAACATGCCCTCACCATCGCGCAACTGGTGCGCGATAATCGTAGCGACACGCCTGATACGCTCACCGTTGCCGACCGATGTTCCTCCGAATTTTAAGATTTGTACGCTGCGTTCCATAAGAATACTCCCTGGACGATGCAGAAGGCCTCGCCTTCTGCATCGTCCAATATATTATGCCGTGGCCGGCTCGCTGGCTTTGAGCGTGGCGGCTTTCAACGCCTGGTCAAGATCATCGATCAGGTCGTCCACGGTTTCCAGGCCAACCGAGAGACGGATGTAATCGGGCGTCACACCTGTCTCCTCCTGCTCTGCGGGCGACAACTGCGAGTGCGTGGTGCTGGCCGGGTGAATGATGAGCGACCTGGCATCGCCCACGTTCGCCAGATGCGAGAAGAGTTCAACATGGCGAATCAACTGCTTGCCCGCTTCGAGTCCGCTCTTGATACCAAAGCCCAGAATGGCTCCATAGCCGTGCGTATGGTATTTCACCGCCTGTTCATGCTGCGGGTGACTCGCCAGACCGGGATAGCTTACCCAATCGACGGAGGGATGGCCTTCCAGGAATTCAGCGATGCGCAGGGCGTTCTGGCTATGCCGTTCCATGCGCAGGGGCAGCGTCTCCAACCCTTGCAGGAAGAGGAAAGCGTTGAACGGCGAGACAGCCGCGCCAATATCGCGCAGCAGTTGCACGCGCGCTTTGATGATGTAGGCTAACGGGCCAAGCGCTTCCACATAGCGCAGGCCATGATAGGACGGATCAGCCTCGACCAGACCGGGGAATTTCCCATTCGTCCAGTCAAATTTGCCACTATCGACGATCACGCCGCCGATAGATGTGCCATGACCGCCGATAAACTTGGTGGCGGAATGCACGATGATATCCGCGCCGTGTTTGAACGGCTGCACCAGGTAAGGCGTGGCAAAAGTATTATCTATTATCAGTGGCAGGCCATATTCATGCGCGATGTCGGCGACGGCGCGTATGTCCAGCGTATCCAGGCGAGGATTGCCGACGACTTCCGCGAACACCGCTTTCGTGCGCTCGTTAATGGCAGCCCGCAGATTTTCCGGGTTGCGGCTATCAAAGAAGCGCGTGGTAATGCCGATTTTGGGGAGGGTATAGTGGAACAGGTTATAGGTGCCACCGTATAAGCTGCCAGAAGAGGCGATTTCATCACCTGCTCCAGCGATATTGAGGATTGCCAGCGTCTCGGCTGCCTGGCCGGATGACGTTGCCAGCGCGCCCACGCCGCCCTCGAGCGCGGCAATGCGACGCTCAAAGGCATCCTGAGTGGGGTTCATGATGCGCGTATAGATATTGCCAAATTGGCGCAGACCGAAGAGGTCTGCCGCGTGTTCCGGGCTATCAAAGACAAACGAGGTTGTCTGATAGATGGGAACGGCGCGCGCGTTGGTCGCGCTATCCGCCGTCTCCTGACCCGCGTGTAATGAGAGGGTTTCAAAACCATAGGTGCGATTGCCGTTAAGAGCCATTGTCTTGCTTACTCCTTAATCACATTCAACGCCGCGTTCATCTGCTCCCACTCCTTCAGGAAAGCATCATGACCGTGCGGGGAATCGAGTTCCACATAGGTCGCATCCCCCCCAACCGCGCTTACCTGCTCGCTGAGCCATTTCACACGAGCCGCCGGGAAGAGGAAATCCGACCGGATACCGATAAACAACGCCTTGCTGCGCACGCGGCGCAACGCGGCCTCGAGCGAGGCGTAGCCCTCGCTCACATCATACAAATCCATGGCGCGACTGATGTACAGGTAACTGTTGGCATCGAAGCGTTTTACCAGCGCGTTGCCCTGGTAGAACAGATAGCCCTCCACATCAAAACGCCTGCCCAGGTCGGGATAGCCGCCGGGAGAGGCTATATCCGCCTGCCTTGCCTCGCGCCGCGCGAAGCGCATTTCCATTGACTCCTCGCTCTGGTACGTAATCATCGCCAGCATTCGCGCAATCGCCAGACCAGCGTCCGGCCCCTCGCCAGGGCGATAGTTGCCCCGTTGCCAGCGCGGGTCGGTCAGGATAGCCTGCCTCTGCACTTCGCTGAAAGCCACGGCTTGCGCGGAGAGCGCCGCTGTCGCCGCCACCACGATGACGTTGTCAACCAGTTCCGGGTAAGCGACCGCCCATTCGAGCGCCTGCTGCCCGCCAATCGAGCCGCCCGCCACCATCGCTATACGCCGCACACCAAGATGCTCGATCAGCCTGCGCTGCGCTCGCACCATGTCACTAATAGTGACGACCGGAAAACGCATTCCATAAAGCTGCCCGGTCTCTGGGTCGAGCGAGGACGGACCCGTGCTGCCATAACAGCCTCCCAGGATGTTCGAGCAGATCACAAAATAGCGCGAGGTGTCGAAGAACCTGCCGGGGCCGATCAAGGGATTCCACCACGCTACCTTCGTATCGTGCGGTCGCTCAGCATCGTGCGCGTGTGTATTGCCGGTCAGCGCATGGGTAATCAACACCACGTTATCCCGCGCCTTGTTGAGCGTTCCCCATGTCTCATAGGCCAGCGTCACCGGGCCGAATTGGCCGCCCACTTGCAATGGTAAAGCATCGAAAGTGAAGGTTTTCACCTGATTGGCGGTTCTAACCTGCGCGCTTGGCACAGCATCGTGTTCAATATATGTCACCATTGTCACTCCCTTCGTTCCTTTCTTCGCTCATCTGGCCTGGCACTTGCGGCCCGTAAATAAGTACAAAAAAACCCTCACCCTGGCAGGGGCGAGGGGTAAACGATCTTCGCGGTACCACCCTGATTTGTCGATGTCTCACGACACCAACCTTGACAAGTGTGAAACAGCGCCATACTTCGCCGCTCACACTCTAGCTTTTAACGGGGCTACCCGGCTCAGTCTACTTACCCTGACGGGTTTTCAACTTGCAACTTGGAGGTCATATTCAACGCTGGTGCGGCGCTGGCATCTCATCCTCGCCAACTCTCTGTAGCCGTCCGTGACGCTTACTCGTCCTCGTCAATGTTATTCTCTCTCGCTACGCATTGCACCAGTACTGGCAGGGCCGTCCCAGGCAAATGCGCATGAATACGCGGGCAATAAAAAAACCCCTGCATCTCAGGGGCTGTAGCTTCGTCGCTTTCTCCCCTCATCTCGCGGAAATTTTCCGCCGGAATTGGCACCCTCTCCTGCAACTTCGCAGGGCGGGTTGTCGGGCTTCACAGGGCCGTATCCCTCCACCTCTCTTGATGAGATCAGTTCATACCGCATATTCTTTTGTCTATGTACTAACAACGATAATGTAAGTATACCGAACACAACCAGAGATTGTCAAGGTTTTTAAGAATCGCAATTTTTGCGCGAGCAAGTGGAAGGCATCCCGCCCGCCGACTGTCATCCTGAGCGCAGCGAAGGATCTCTCCCCGGCAGCACGCAGATCCTTCGCTGCGCTCAGGATGACAGGAGGGATCAACTTGACAAACGCATAGCTATCTGCTATATTTGAAGGGTAAAGAAAATGGAATGTGCCTGAAATGTATGAGTACGCAGCAAGAGTGAGTACTCCAGGAAGTAAGAGAATACATGATGCATAGTTGTCGCTATAGAAACTACCGCTTTATTAGCGTAATGTTCTGGGCTTTCCCATACCTGCTCTGGCAAACGTTCGGCCACATAAGCGGCTTCTTCGTCGGCCTGCTGCTGGCCGTCATTCTCACCGCGATGTTTAACAATCTTTCCCGCCAGAACAACTGGAATAGGAACCAGCAACCTGTGCGAACTATTGAATCGCAGCCACTCCACCAGGAAGAGTATCAATGGGATGCAGAGCCGTACCAGCGTGGCTACCGCGCGGAGCCGGAACCGTATCGCGCAGAACAGCAGCCCTACCAAACAGGTGAGCAGCAAACTCAGCACGAAGAAATGCAGGTAGAGTATCCTGAAATGCCTCCAATGGAACAGAGGTAGGAGACAAGGCGACCGCAAGGGTCGCCTCTACTATGACCGCGAAGCGGCTTCCCACGCCCGTCCTTAGTAGAGGCGACCCTTGCGGTCGCCTTGCCATATCGCTGCGCCGCCATGTTTGCTTTGCGACCGCCATATTTCTGCTTGACATTCACCCAATAACATAGTACTTTATAATCAGCCTGAACAACGAATAGGAGCAAACAACAGTGTTGAATTTCATCTAACATCTATCCCGTGTGCATAACGCACAGCATTGCATTGTCACGCCTTTTTTACGTGGCGTCTATGTGCGCTGTTGCCGTGTCTAACGCATCAGGAGAGGGTTAGTTGGAAGGATTTAGCAGTGTTGTTACCCATAGTCATATCCATACACTTGCTACAACATATCCATCTTTCATCCAACAATGCGGCCATTATGTTAAGCCCGCTTCGCCTCTCTCCTGATACCATGAAAAGACCGGCACAGTTCACTTCACTCAAATAAAAAATTCAGGAGAAATATATGCCTGCACAAAATACGAATCATGCGACAGAAGAGCAGCTATCGGAGGCGTTGCTATCAGCCGCGCCAGAACGCGCCATCATCGTCGGCGTTGATATGCCCGGCAACGATTGGCCCGTCGAAGAATCGCTCGATGAACTGGCGCAACTGGCGCGCACGGCTGGCGTCAATAGCGTTGATCGCGTCATTCAACGCCTGTCTAAGGCGCATCCCGGCACGCTGCTCGGCTCCGGCAAAATTCAGGAAATCGCCGAACTGGTACGTTACCACGACTGCGACGCCGTCATCTTTGACCTGGAATTGTCGCCCGGCCAGCATCGCAACCTGGAACGCGCCCTCGATACGCAGGTGCTTGATCGCACTGCACTGATCCTCATCATCTTCGGCCAGCGAGCGCGCACGCGCGAGGGACGTTTGCAGGTTGAACTGGCTCAGATCGAGTACGATCTGCCGCGCCTGGCTCGCCAATGGTCGCACCTCTCACGTCAGAAAGGCAGCGTGCAGCAGCGCGGCGAAGGTGAGAAGCAGATCGAGGTTGACCGCCGTTTATTGCGCGGCCAGAAGAGTGCCATCGAGGAAGAGCTTGAACATGTGCGCACGCATCGCCAGTTGCACCGCGACCATCGCAAATATGCTGGTGCGCCCGTCATCGCCCTGGTTGGCTACACCAACGCGGGCAAATCCACCCTGCTCAACCAGCTCGCGGGGGCGAAAACGCTGGCTGAAGACAAACTCTTCGCCACGCTCGATCCCACCACGCGCCGCGTCCGTCTTACTGGCGGCCAGGAACTGCTGCTCACCGACACCGTCGGCTTCGTGCAGCGCCTGCCTACTACCCTTGTAGCGGCTTTCCGTGCCACGCTCGAAGAGGTAGCCGAGGCCGATCTGCTCGTACATGTCGTCGATGCCTCCAGCCCCACCGTGCTACGCCAGGTGGAAGCGGTAGACGAGGTATTACAAGAGATTGGCGCGGGCGACCGCCCTATGGTCATCGCGCTCAATAAGATCGACAAGTTCTCAAACGAGACAAGCTTGAGGTTGAACGGCAATTCAACTGAATTGCCCGTCAAACTGGAAGGCAAAGCGTCCACGCTGCCCGTCGTATGCGTCTCTGCGCTCGACGGAAGCGGCGTTGACGACCTGCTGCGCTGCATCAGCAACAACCTGCGCTCCCAGTTTGTCACCCTCAACGTCGTCATACCTTACGACCGGGGCGACCTGGTAGCCCAGTTCCACCAGTACGGCATCATAGAAGACGAAAGCTACGAAGACCTGGGTACCCGCCTGCGCGGCTCCATGCCCCAAAACCACAGCGGCCCATTCATGACCTATCAGCAACAACCGGGGAGAAAAGCATCGAAACATGCATAGTTAGGAGCAACCCATGCCAGCAACTCAAACCGAAATCGCTATCATCGGCGGCGGCGTGATAGGCAACTCTATTGCCTATCACCTTGCGCGCCAGGGCCAGCGCGTTCTCGTCATCGAACGCGCGGATATTGCCAGCGAACCGGCAGCGTCCTGGGCCAGCGCGGGTGGCGTGCGCCGCCAGGGACGCCACCCGGCAGAGGCGCGACTGGCAAGCGAAGCCATCCAGCGCTGGCACACCCTTTCAGAAGAACTCGCAGCCGATCTGCACTATCGCCAGGGCGGTCAATTGTGGCTGGCTGAAAGTGATAGCGAAGCGGAAGAGGTCGCGGCATACGTACAGCACCAGCAAAACATGGGCTTCAGCGATGTGCGGCTGGTCAATCACGCCGAAGCCTTGCGGCTTGTACCCGGCCTCAATGCGCAGGTTGTCGCGGGCAGCTACAGCCCCTCTGATGGACAGGCCAGCCCGCCGCACACTACGCGCGCCTTCGCGCAGGCCGCGCAACGTCTCGGCGCAATCTACTGGACCAACACCGCCGCGCTTTCGCTCATCACCCATGCTGGCCGCGTGACAGGAGTAGGCACCGCGCAGGGCGACATCGCGGCTCAACACATCATACTGGCTGCCGGAGCATGGAGCGATGAAATCGCGCTCACTGCCGGTCTGCGCCTGCCCATCCGCACCGTCGCCCTGCAAATGCTGCTCTCCACACCTGGACAACCAGGCATTCTGCAACCTGTCATTGGCGCGGTCAGCCGCGAACTCTCGCTCAAACAACTCGATGATGGTTCATTCTTCATTGGCGGCGGCTGGCCCGGCGACGTATCACCCGACCGGCGTTCGTACACTACGCGCCCGGCCAGCATCGAGGGCAACTGGTCAACCGCCTGCGCGCTGCTACCGGCCGTCGCGCAACAGCACATCGCCCGTTCCTGGTGCGGCCTTGAAGCGCAGAGCATCGACGACATCCCCTTTATCGGCTTCGCGCCTGGTCTGGATGGTCTCACCCTGGCGCTGGGTTTTTCCGGTCACGGCTTCGCCCTCGCGCCCGCCGTTGGCCGCGCCGTAGCCGACCTCATCAATGGTCAACCGACTATTGAGCTAGAGGGGCTGAATCCAGCGCGTATTGCGCATTTCACATAGTAAGGAATCAATGAAACAGGAGCCGATCTAATCCGCGCACGAGTCCACTCACCTCCAGCACTTTGCGTACTGCAAGCAGCGTGCCACTTACATATGGCCCGGCACCAGAGCCGGCATCATGGCGAATACTCAACCGCTCATCGGGCAACCCAAAGATTGTTTCAAAGGCAATCACATAGCCTGGCAGGCGTATGGAATGCACCTGTGTCCCGTCAATGGTTGCTCCACGCGCTTCCCTTGCTCCATGAGTCTGTTCAAGAGCAACTTCCAGGTGGTTCTGAGAGATAGTTGCCAGTTCTTCCGCGAGTTCGCGTGTCGTGCCGCTGGGAGCATCGATTTTTGCGGCGCTGGCATAATCAATGATCTCCCACGAGGGCAGGTATTGAGCCGCAATCAAGGAAAAATGCTTTGCCAGGGCTGCCGTAATAGAAAAGTTGCCCGCCGCAATAACCCCCAGTTTGCGTGTCTGTGCGCGTTGTTCAATGTCTGCGTAATCGCTGGCAGTCAGCCCTGATGTGCCAACGACCACCCGCACGCCTTTGTCCAGAGCCGCCAGGATATGATCCTTCACCACATCCGATGCGGTGTAGTCAACGAGGACATCGGTTGGAACCGCCAGCGCCTCTTCCAATGAGGCGACGATGTTCACACTGGCTCTTCCCTGGCCCAGCACCTCGCCGACATCCCTGCCAACCTGCCGGCGAGCATTGGCACCAACCAGTTGAAATTCGCTTGATGCTAAAATGGCACCCGTCACCGCGCTGCCGGTCCAGCCGGTCGCGCCTGCGACACACACTCGAATAGCCATTCTTTCCGCTCCTTTCTCGTACCTTTCTTCATCTCCCCGATTCTATCACGTTTTCAGGTGGCCTCTAACTCAACTCTCCTCTTTTTACAGGCTCCGTGTTCTGCGACTGCGGCTCGGAATCAGGATACTATATTGACACCATCGTCCTTTTTTGTCATAATCTCAATAAGCAATAATCTGCAACCACGAACGCCCGTAGAGGCGTTTAGAACGAGAAAAGCGCGATGCAACATATACCGGCCCAGGACGACGAGACGGAACGAGAATACAACGAGGGTTATAGCCGCGTCATGGCCTTCGCCACCTATGCCAATTCGCGCGGCTGGCGACTGAGCGATCGCCAGCTGGTGCATGAAATCACCCAGCACGAACGAGCGGCCCAGATTCACGAAAAAAGCTCTATCCCCCTCGTCGGCGTAGGCACCCGTTCCGCTGCCTACAATCGCGGCCAGGCCGATGCCCTGCGCGCCATCCTCAAACGCCAGCATGAGGGAAGCTGAGACATTATTCACCTTTCTTTATGACTGACAGTCCAAATCACACCTGGAGAGGAAATAAGCCATGCTCGACCAACCCCAGGTTGCGAAGGCGCTTTCGCACGTCTTGTGGATTGCTGGCTCCCCTTGCTCCGGGAAATCCAGCATCAGTCACACCATCACACGGATTTATGTCTTCCTCGATTACCATGTCGATGCCCTGGCAAGCAATCATTTTGCGCGGCGCATGGCCGAGGGCGAGGCCGGGGCAACGGCCTTTATGAAAATGAATATGGATCAGCGTTGGATACAGCGCCCGGTTGAAACTCTCGTTCAGGAAACAATCGAGTCATGGACCAGGGATTTTCGCCTGGTGATCGAAGACCTGCTTGCGCTACCAGAAGAGTGCATCATCGTAGCTGAAGGAAACTTCTTTCCCGCGTGTGTTGCGCCGTACCTTTCCAGTCCGCATCAAGCAATCTGGCTGGTTCCAACGAATGCCTTTTGCGAACAGGCCAGACGACGGAAACAGGCCGAACTGACACGACGACAGAAATGGCATGGCGTCTACAATGAAGGCAGCGACCCTGAAAAACGCCTGCGGAATCTGATTGACCGCGATTGCCACTTAGCAGACTATGTAAAGCAGCAAACAGAGGAACTGCGCCTTCCTCTCTACGAAGTTGACGGAAGCCGCACCCTTGAAGAAATGACAGAACTGGTCGAAAGGCATTTTGACCCCTATCTCATCCAACTTTTCAGCCATGAAAAGCCATCGTAGGAGGTCTGATGCCTGGCCTACTTAGCCGATAGTGCCGCCGCTCAGAACGAGCAAAACGAGCGCCCCGATCACACCCACCGCGCTAAAAACGAAGCTGGCACGCCACTGATACCGGGACGACCTGCGAAAATAGGACCAGGCCGACACCAGAAACAGGATACCTCCCAACAGCCACCAGGGACCCCAGAGAAAGGTGTACCAGTGAAGTACCGTCGCGGGAGTACTGACACTGATCGCGCCACTCATTGCGAGTACGCCCACTATGAAGAAGAGGCCACCATGCACGAACAAGAGCGCACCCGCGCCCCAGGCAAGCATGAGCAGCAGCCAGCGCGGAATCCTCCTTCCCCACGCCTGCACCAGCGCGAGCGCCACGAACCCACTGAGTACTTTGACGATAGCGGTGATCCACAGCACCGCGAAAATCCAGGCAACGCCGGTACGAGCGAGCTGCACGATTTCTGGTGAGACGGTATCAGCTCCCGCCGTCCCTCCCAGCGCCCAGTAAAAGCTGAGCGCGGCAAACAAGAACGACCAGGCACACGCTCCATACGCAACCCACACTACCCAACGCGGCGGTTCGCTCGCGGTAACGGTTGTCATTTCACTTCGTGCTTTTGTCATTTCAGTTCATGCTCTTTCATAAAGGTAACGACTCTCCATCCTCCACACTGTTAGAAATTCGGTATTATGTTAATGTTGTATGCCACAACTAACACGATAGCGGGTTCCTAACAGCTTCTAATAATTTGCTCCCACCAGATACACTCCTGTAACCCCTCGTATTCCGCTTCCAGCAACTCAACACAGACCAGGCACGCAACTGGATTATTATACGTCACCCTTCCGCGCCAGACCTCATCATAGTTCGTTGTGATTTTCTCCATATTTTGGCAATCGCTCTAACCCATATCGTGGCAGGAGCTTGACGCCAGAATGGGCTTAACACTGATGAGCTAATAAACATTTTGTAGCATGTCCTGGCAGTGATTCAAATTTCTGATCCATATCATGGCAGTGAGTCGTCAATCTTCCAAACCTCCAAAGATGGAGTCCGGTTATTGTCTCCGCCTACGCTCTCGCTGCCAAAATATGGGTAAGAGTGTCAGGATATGAGTAAAAACTCTCCAGTGCTACACGATCCTGATCCTCGCAACCTCCTCGATTTTGGGCCTGCCTCATGCTACACTAGAGGCGTTGTCAGAGTATTGAATGAGCGGGGGAAGCACAGCGATGGATTGTTACGCCTTGATTGAAGAGTGGTCTGACCCTGACGAGAGTATCGTCTTCTTTCGAGAGTTACCTGGGTGTTTCGTGAGCACCCCAACGACCCATGAGGCGGTCCAGCAAGCGCCAGGGGCCATTGTCGAATATATCCGCTGGTTACAACAGCACCGGATCTTCTTCCTTGAAGAGGACGTCTCCTCAATCACTATCGTGGTCAAGGAGATTCTGCGTGCGGAGTCGGTTGGCCCACGTTTCGCGTCCGATCTGCCCGCGCCAACGGATCAGGAAATAAACCATGCCTTACAGGTCGCAGCAATCGCACGGGAACTGCTCGCCCACCTGTTCAGCGAAGTCGCGCCTGCTCACAGGAACCGCACTCTCACGCCTGGGGAATGGTCGCTGACTGACCATTTTGAGCATATTCTCAAAGCCGACGCGCACTATGTTGGTTGTCTCTCCAATCAGATGCCGGAAGCCCTGCTGCCTGTTCCTGAGCCGGAACTTGCTACCAAACTCATTGAGAATGGGAGGACCTACGAGACCATCTTGCGAGGACTGACGCCTACGCAGCGCACTCGGATTTACCTTCACGGAGAAGCCGAGTGGACCACAGCCAAGACCCTGCGCCGGATGACCAAACATTTGCGGGAACATTATCCCTGGATGCAGGAGATCGCGAGCCAGTTGTCTTCGTGCTAGAAGCATTCACCTCCCCCTCAGTTTCCACGCGGCTCGCAGCCATTTACTCAAAATGGCTCTGTGAAGCAATTCGTGGCAGAAGCGTTAGCCACCTTTCTGCCAGATCTTTCCGGGCAAGAGAAGCACCTTCATCGGATCTCCTCTCACGTGGTATACCGTGAGGTGACTCCTGAAGCGGTCTGAGCTAGAATAACAACTCACGGAGAGCCTGTGAAGCAATTCGTGCCGACGCACTTATGAAGCATATCATAGGCCGAGATTGCCAGGATATGGGTAAATTTTCATTCGTCACTATACCGATCCCGCTTGACTTGTACATGACGATTGTTCCTCGTTCTAGCTCCTCGAACGAAACCATGATCGCTCCTTCAGATTTACTATATATGGTTAGCCATATTTAGTTTACCTAATTTGGTTATGCCAGTCAAGATATAAACCTGTTAAAATTGGCTAAAGTTATTGCGGGGTATACATAATTCATGTTCAGATTGAAAATACGAGAAGTCGCGGAGAGCAAAGGATACAACATGTCCACGCTTTCAAGAGATAGCGATGTTCCTTTTAACACGATCAGAAGAGCCTGGAGAAATCCGCAATACGAGATAAAGCTAGCAACCCTCCATAAAATAGCCCGGACATTGGGTGTATCTACATCTGATCTGATAGAGGATATGCCTGATGATTAGTGTGCTATAATGACCGAAAACGGGAAAAGTTATATATGAACCAGGTCACGCCACCAACCTACACGGGGCCACAGCCCGGGTCGCCAGAACAAGTTAGCACCATCATTGCCGAGTTGCGCCGCCTGTATCCCGACGCTAAATGTTCGCTCAACTTCTCCAACCCGCTTGAACTGCTGGTTGCTACACAGCTTTCGGCCCAGTGTACCGACGAGCGCGTCAAT
>DASTKD010000295.1:0-30737 GCA_035716135.1 Ktedonobacteraceae bacterium | reverse complement strand
CGCTCACCCATTTGTATTTTCTCAACAATGGGATATACTATTCTCATCTAACAAATTTCTTGCCTCACCGCGTTTACTTACTATCCAATCCTGAGTATTGTTCATAGCCCCTGATGGAACAGCAAAAGCAGTAGAAACGATGGTTGTGTCATTCAACAGGCCTGTGGTGTGTCCTACTTTAATCGGACGCGCGCACGATCTTGAGGCCCTTAACCTGCTCGTTGACAGTGTGAAGGGCGGGCAGGGTTATGCCGCGCTCGTTAGCGGGGAGGCGGGTATTGGCAAGTCGCGCATGGTGACAGAGGTGAAAACGTATGCCGCGCAGCAGGGCTTCCTGTCGCTCCAGGGGAATTGTTTCCAGGTAGATAACTCGTTTCCCTACGCGCCTTTGCGGGACCTTTTACGTACATATCTGATTTCTGGCGTTGAGGCCGGTGATGATCTGGAACCGTATGCGCAAGACCTGTCGAAATTGCTCCCCGACCTGCCGTTGCTCTTGCCCAGGCTTGTCAGTTCGCCTTCGAAAGAAGCCACATCTGATCCTGAACAGGAGAAACGCCGCATTTTTACCACGCTCACGCACTTTTTCGTGCATCAAGCGGCACGGCAGCCAGTTTTGTGCATCATCGAAGATTTGCACTGGTGCGATGATACTACGCTCGCATTCTTGCTCTCGGTCGTGCGGCGTTGCGTACAGCAACCGGTACTCTTCCTTTTTACCTACCGCAGCGATGAAGTCCAGCCGACCTTGAGGCATACACTTGCGCAGATGAACCGCGAGCGTTTAGCTCAAGAGTTTCCGTTATCGCACCTCTCGCGTGACGACATCCAGGCCATGCTCCAGGCTATTTTTGCTTTACAGGGTCCGGTGCTACCTGAAACGCTGGATGCCCTCCTCATTTTAACCGAAGGCAATCCTTTCTTCATAGAAGAAATCCTCAAATCGCTGGTAACGGCGGGCGAAATCTTCTATGCCGGCGGAACCTGGAAACGCAAATCGCTACAGGAAATGTCTATTCCTCAAAGCGTACAGGATGCAGTACAACAGAGAACAGGCCACCTGAGTCTGCCCGCGAAGCAAGTCTTGACCTTAGCATCCGTTGCCGGACGCCGCTTCGACTTTGCCTTATTGCAACAGGTCATGGGCTGCGATGAGGAACAACTGCTTGTCCTTATCAAAGAATTGATAGCGGCCCAGTTGGTAATAGAAGAGTCGGCAGAGCAATTCGCCTTCCGTCACGCGCTTACCCGACAAGCCATCTATGAAAACCTCCTGGTGAGAGAGCGTAGAACCCTGCATCGAACGATGGCTGAAGCGATAGAGCAGCTACACGGCTCCTCATTGCAGGATGCGCAGGTGGCTAATCTCGCCGATCATTTTTACAAAGCAGGCATCTGGAAAAAGGCGCTGGAATACGGGCAACGCGCTGGCGAAACGGCTCTCGCGCTCTACGCGCCTCGATCAGCGATTGAACATGTGACGAGAGCGCTGGAAGCGGCACAGCTACAGGCCATAGCTCCTATAGCAGATCTCTATCGAATGCGTGGTAAAGCCTACGATATACTTGGCGAATTTGAACAGGCAAGACAGGATTATACCCAGGCATTGGATGCGGCTCGCAAGATGAATAATCGCGCGGCGGAGTGGCAAAGCGCCATTGATCTGGGTTTCCTGTGGGCGGGGCGCGACTACACCCAGGCGGAAACCTGGTTTCGCCAGGCGCTTGTCCTGTCGCAGGCGCTCGATGATCCTGTTCTACATGCTCGCAGCCTCAATCGCATCGGCAACTGGCACCTGAACGTGGAACAACCACACGAGGCGCTGCGCTATCACCAGGAGGCACTGACCATTTTCCAGCAACTTCACGATGCGCGCGGGATCGCTGAGACGCTGGACCTGCTGGGTATGACCAGCTACCTGGGCGGCGATTTGATCGAGGGTACGACTTACTACCAGCAGGCAATCGCCCTTTTTGAGGAACTCGGCAACAGGGAAGGACTGACATCCAGCCTGGCAACGCTGGCCTTGCGTGCTTCGACCTATCAAACCGATGCGCTCATCGTAACCACGAGTCTGGCCGAGGTATTACCAGATGCCGACCGTTCGGTCAGGGTCGCCCGCGAAATTGGGCAGCGTTCAGCTGAATCCTACGCCCTCTTCCAGTCAGGACTCTGCCTGGGGTCGCAAGGAGAATATACCCGTGCATTGACCTCATGCCAGCAGAGCTTGCAAATCGCCGAAGAGATTGAGCATCGCCAGTGGCAAACGGCGGCCCACGCCACGCTAGGGGGCGTGTACAACGATTTGCTTGCGCACCAGCACGCGAGCGACCACCTTGAGCAAGCGTTGATCCTCGCGCAGGAGACGCACTCGCTCGTCTGGACTCGTATAATTACGGGCTATCTCGCCTCTGCCACCATCCAGTTGCATGACCTCGCCCGGGCGGAAACTCTACTTCATGCCGCACTCAAGGCTGATACCCCGGCTCAAACGATGGCACAGCGCATGGCATGGTGCGCATTCGTGGAACTCGCACTCGCGCAGGGGAATCCCGCTCATGCCTTAAATATTACCGACCAGTTGATCGCTTCCACAGTCCATGCAGATGAGGGGCAAAGCAGCCTGCGCGTCTTAAAGCTGCGCGGCGAAGCGCTGGCAGCATTGCAACGACATGCGGAAGCCGAGGCTACATTCAAGAGAGCGCAAGAACTTGCCAGGATGCAGGGAGCGCGACCGGCGCAATGGCGCATATGGATTGCTCTCGGCAATCTCTATCATGCCCAGGGACACCATGCAGAAGCCGAACAGGCATTTGCGAGCGCCCGCGCACTGATCGAAGAACTCGCCACTACCATCGCTGATGAACCTCTCAGGGATCATTTCTTGCGCCAGGCGGCTACCATGTTCCCTCAGAAGTACTCGCTCGCATCAGAAGCGGGCCGCGGCGCGAGACAGGCCCCTGGAGGACTGACGGCGCGCGAACGTGAAGTTGCCATTTTGATTGCGCAGGGAAAATCAAATCAGACCATCGCGGACACACTGGTTGTCACCAAACGAACCGTCGAGACCCATATCGGCAATATCATGTTTAAGTTAGACTGCGCCTCGCGCACACAGATTGCTGTATGGGCTGTGGAAACGGGGCTGGCGAGCTTCTATGTAGAAAGGGCTGGTGAATGATGGCGGTGGTAGAAGCAAGGCGACCGCAAGGGTCGCCTCTACTATGAACGTCTGTCTGGTCTTTCATGCCCGCGTCATAGTAGAGGCGACCCTTGCGGTCGCCTTGCCTTTTCACTATCCCCGTCTTTCCCGGCCGTCATTCACCAATCCTCTCTACGTATCCCCTCACCGCTAATCTCCGTGTGACCTCTTCAATTTCTCCGTATTTACCACGATGGTATGTCCACTCATTCCGGCTACAATGGAAGAGTCAGGCGGGAAGGCATTCCCCCGACTTTCGATGTGTTTCAAGTCACGATCTACTCGAGTATTTTGTCTTTGTCTGGAGGTAATCATGCCAACCGAACTGAAATTGATGTGTATCCTGGCTCATCCCGATGACGAATCGCTCGGCAATGGCGGCATCCTGGCAAAATATGCTGCTGAGGGCATCAAAACCTATCTTGTGACCGCAACTCGTGGTGAGCGTGGATGGTTCGGTGACGAGCAAGAACACCCTGGTCTGGAAAAACTGGGCCAGATACGCGAGAGTGAATTGCTGGACGCGGCAGAAGTACTCGATATCCGCTACGTCGATTTTCTCAACTATATTGATGGCGAGCTGGATCAGGCTCATCCCGCCGAGGCAATTGCAAAGATCGTTGGGCATATCCGCCATGTCAGGCCAGACGTGGTCGTCACCTTTGGGCCGTATGGCGGGTATGGGCATCCCGATCACATTGCCATTTCCCAGTTCACAACGGCTGCGATTGTGGAGGCCGCCAACCCGGACTCTACCTACTATAGCAACACGGCTCCTCACAGCGTCTCAAAATTGTACTACATGGCCGAGTCCGAACAGATATTCTCCGTCTACCAGTCCGTCTTCGGCGACCTGGTTATGCACATAGATGGCGAACAACGCGGCCCGGTCACCTGGCCTGGCTGGTCGGTATCGGCCCGGATTGACACATATGACTACTGGCGCACCGTCGCCCGCGCCATTTCCTGCCATCAAACACAGGCACCGGCCTATCACCTGCTCGAACAGCTTACAGAGCAACAGCGCTTTGCGCTGTGGGGAACGCAAAGCTATTACCGTGCCTTTAGCCGGGTAAACGGGGGCAGACAGGTGGAAGAGGATTTGTTCGAGGGTTTGCGCTGAGTTCAGAGGGAAGGAGACAACACGCAATGGAAAAGAGAAATGCTCTCACATACCGGATTGCGCCACTGGAGATGAGTCCCGCTGAATTTCGCAGGGCGGGGTACCAACTGGTAGAGCAGATTGCTGAATTTCTTTGCACCTTGCCTGCCCGGCCTGTCACCCCTCATGAATCGCCTGTAATTGTGCGTGAGGCGCTCGGTACAGGTTCGCTTCCCGTAGATGGCATGGAGGCACGGCAATTGCTGGAAGACACGGCGCATCTGCTGTTTGACCACTCGCTCTTCAATGGTCATCCGCGCTTTATGGGCATGATTACATCATCGGCGGCTCCTATCGGCGCTCTGGGAGACTTTTTAGCGGCAGCAGTGAATTCAAATGTTGGCAGTTGGGGACTTGCTCCTGTCGCTACTGAGATAGAGGCGCAAACTATACGCTGGATTGCTGAGATGATTGGTTATCCGGCGGATTGCGGCGGTCTGCTGGTCAGTGGCGGCAATATGGGGAACTTTGTGGGTCTCCTGACCGCGCGTAAAGCGAAGGCGACCTGGGACATACGCGCAACGGGTCTGGCCGGTGGAAATGGCGACAAGCTGTGCTTGTACACATCAAAGGAGACACACACCTGGATACACAAAGCGGCTGATCTGTTCGGGCTGGGGCTGAATGCTATTCGCTGGATACCCACTGATGAACAGCAGAGGATGAATACACAGGCTCTACGCGCACAAATTCAGGAAGACATCGCGGCAGGAAACACACCATTTCTGGTGATCGGCACGGCAGGAACTGTCAGCACGGGCGCGGTTGATCCTCTTGCCGAGATCGCGGCTATCTGTCGTGAGCATGATTTGTGGTTTCATGTCGATGGAGCCTATGGTGGTATTGCTGCCGTATTGCTACAAAACAACGAAGGAATAGAGGTATCACCGGACCTCAAAGGCATCCGCGAGGCGGATTCGGTAGCAATTGATCCCCATAAGTGGCTCTATGCGCCACTTGAGGCTGGCTGTGTGCTTGTAAGGAACGCTGCATTCTTGCGCGATACCTTCAGTTCTCACCATCCTGCTTACTACCATTTTGAGGATGTAGGTGAGCATACGGTTGACTACTACGAATATGGCCTGCAGAACTCGCGCGGATTTCGGGCCTTGAAGGTCTGGCTGGCTCTACGCCAGGTTGGGCGAGAAGGCTATGTGCGTATGCTTGCCGACGACATCACACTGTCACAGGAACTCTACCGGCTCATCGATGCGCAAGCAGAATTACAGGCGTGTACACAAAACCTCAGCATTACGACGTTCCGCTACATTCCACGCGACCTCAACCTGGAGTTGGACGAGACCGAAACTTACCTGAATCAACTCAATGCAGAAATATTGACGCGCATACAGAAAAGCGGCGAAGCCTTCATCTCCAACGCGGTGATTGGAGAAACATTCGTGTTACGCGCCTGTATCGTGAATTTCCGCACCACACTCGAAGACATTGAAGCCCTCCCTGGCATCGTCACCCGTATTGGCAGGGAGGTCGATGCGGCCTTTCGTCCGGCGAAACAACAACAAGAAAGGATCGTCTCATGAACGCGACAGACATTTTGAAGTACGGACAGGCTACGGCCTTGCAGGCCATCGAAGGCTTCCCAGAAACGGCGTGGGAAACACCGGGAGCCTGTGGCGTCTGGTCAGTCAAGGACATCATCGCCCACCTCGCCTCCTATGAGGAAGTCCTGGTAGATATTCTGTCCGGGTTTACCGGCAGGCATCCCACACCCTATCTGGACAAGTATACTGAGCCGGGGGGGCGGTTTAATGATACCGAGGTAGAGAGACGCAAGGGAAGAACAATGAGAGAGGTTCTGGACGAATTCAATGACACACATGCGCAGGTGATGTCATTGGCCGAGCGGATTCGCCCGGAAATGTTCCGCCACACTGGAACGCTGCCCTGGTACGGCATGGAGTATTCCCTGGACGATGTCCTGGTCTACATGTACTACGGACACAAGCGCGAGCATAGCGCCCAGATCGCAGCTTTTCGGGACCGCCTTCAGTAATCAGCCCGATTGAAAAAAATGTCATGCGCTCGATCATCAACAGTGATGAAGAGCAGTTCACACAAGGAGCAACACTATGACAACAACAGAAAGGACCCATGAACTCGATGCCAGCTCGTTGAAAGCAAGCCTGCGGGGAGAACTCATCCAGCCCGGCGATGAGAACTACGATGCGGCGCGCAAAGTCTACAATGGCATGATCGACAGGCATCCCGCCCTGATCGCACGCTGCGCCGACGTAGCCGATGTTATCGCGGCGGTCAACTTCGGTCGTGAGAACAACCTCCTCGTTTCCATCAGGGGCGGCGGACACAACGCCGGAGGGCTGGGAGTCTGCGATGATGGTCTGGTCATCGATCTCTCGCTCATCCGCTATACGCACGTCGATCCTGTGACCAGAACCGTGCGCGTTGGAGGGGGCAGCACCTGGGGCGATGTTGACCATGCCACACACGCCTTTAACCTGGCGGTTCCCAGCGGCATTATTTCCACGACAGGCGTGGGAGGACTAACCCTGGGCGGTGGGCTGGGATACCTGACCCGCAAATACGGCCTGGCGATCGACAACCTGATCGCTGCCGACGTTGTGCTGGCCGATGGTCGCCTGGTGACGGCCAACGAATCAAACAATGCGGACCTGTTCTGGGCCTTGCGCGGCGGTGGCGGAAACTTCGGCGTCGTTACCTCGTTCCTGTTCAAGGCCAACCCGGTGCATACGGTCTACGGTGGCCCCATGCTGTGGGAGATGAACCAGGCATCCGAGGTGATGAAGTGGTACCGGGAATTCATTGCGCAGGCACCCGATGACATCAACGGCTTCTTTGCCTTCTTGATCGTGCCACCGGGGCCACCGTTCCCCGAACACCTCCACAACAAGCATATGTGCGGGGTGGTCTGGTGCTACACCGGACCGATGGAACTGGCCGAGGCAACCTTCAAGCCCATCCGGGAAAAGTTCCCGCCGGCCCTGGACTTTGTTGGCCCCATTCCGCACCCCGCGCTCCAGAGCATGTTTGATGCGTTGTACGCGCCAGGGCTTCAGTGGTACTGGAAAGCGGATTTCGTGAACGAGTTGAGCGACGAGGCCATCGAACGCTATATCCAGCACGGCTCCCGCATACCAACGATGCAGTCAACGATGCATCTCTACCCCGTGAATGGAGCGGCGCACCGCACCGGGAAGAACGACACGGCCTGGAGCTACCGCGAGGCCACCTGGTCCGAAGTGATCGTGGGAGTCGATCCCGACCCGGCGAAGAAGGACCTCATCGTCAACTGGGCCAGGAAGTACTGGGAGGATGTCCATCCTTATTCGGCAGGCGGTGCCTACGTGAATTTCATGATGGGAGAAGAGGGCCAGGAGCGCGTCAAAGCGAGCTACCGGGACAACTACGCGCGCCTGGCGGAGATCAAGCGCAAGTATGATCCCACCAATTTCTTCCGCGTGAATCAGAACATTCAGCCTGCCATGTAAGACAGTGAGGCTTTTCAGAAGGCGACGGAAGAGAGAGATTTCGTGCGCCGCCAGGCATGGCGACCGCAAGGGTCGCCCCTACTATAAACTACGTGTTTTACCCGTTTTCGTGTATAGCAGGGACGACCCTTGCGGTCGCCCTGGTCCGCAGAATTTGTGCCGGTGTAGAAAAAACTCTAGATACGCGGCAGCACACTCTCCGCGAAATTGCGCAGCCCCTTAATATCATCCATATCGAACCACTGTAACATCAGTTCATCGACGCCTGCGCTGGCATAGGCTGCGATCTGCCTGATAATATGCTCGGGAGTGCCAACAAGCGCGCGTCCCTGAGTTTGAATAGTCTCGATCACGGTATCGAGTGGCTTGTCGGCCAGGTCCGGCATAGTGCGACGCCAGCTCAACGCTTTGTCTACCTCAAGCATATCGTTGCCGAAAAACAGGCCCAGCATCACGCTGCGCCGCACATCGGCGGATTTGCGCCCGGCTGTCGAGAGCAGCGCATCAAGCGCGGTTGAACGCTCACGGAAATCGGCGGGCGAAAGGAAAGTGCCGTTCCAGACGTCGGCATAGCGCGCGACCAAAGGCAAGGTGCGTTTGACGCCGTTGCCGCCAAGCAGGATGCGCGGCCCGCCGGGACGCTGCGGGCGCGGCAGCAGCGTTGCGCCACGCAACTGGTAGAAATGTCCCTCAAATGTGACGGGGTCATCGCTTTTGAGCAGGCGCGTAATCACTTCCAGCCCCTCTTCCAGGCGAGCCATGCGCGTTGGTATATCGCCAAGTTCGAAGCCAAAAAGTGTATGCTCGCGCTCCTGCCAGCCAGCGCCAAGCCCCAGGTACATACGCCCGCCGCTCAGATCGTCCAGCGCGGTAGCCTGGCGGGCGAGCAGCATGGGATGGCGAAACGAAAGCGGCGCGACCAGCGGACCAAATACAACATGCTGTGTGTGGTCCGCCAGGTAGGTCAGCGAAACGATCATCTCCAGCGATGCCTTATCCGGCGGGCGACCGTTGGTAAAGTGATCCGAGCGGTATAGCCCGGCAAAGCCCAGCGTCTCAACCTCGTCAACCAGCTTTTTCCAGCGCGACCATGTCAAACCATCCTGTCCCTCGATTTGTATCGATAGAGCCACCATGTGTAATGCACTCCTGTCTCTTACAATTTCTTATCAGGGTATCCGTATTTTTTTCCTACTCACCTGATGCGCTATCCGCTTGATGCCCGCGACTAATTGAGAGGAAGGGGCTATGGGTAGTCTGCCTGGCGCAAACTACTTACAGCCCCTTTCCCTGTCTTGTAAACCATGCAGCGAAGCGCATTACTTATTGTATCTCATGCATACGTCTGCCTGTCGCCTGATAGCAAGGGCATGTGGTGCCAGAAAAACAGATATATCGGCAAGGTCTGTGAATGATGGCGGTGGTGGGGAGCAAGGCGACCGCAAGGGTCGCCTCTACTAAGAACGGGTCTGGGGAACGCTTCGTCGTCATAGTAGAGGCGACCGCAAGGGTCGCCTTGTCTTTTCACCATCTCCCCTTTCCTGGCAATCATTCACAGGCCCTGGGTACAATGGCTTATTGCCTGTTAGGAGTTACTGTGGTACTATACGCTAGAGAACTAGTAGGATCGATTTTCGCACAAACTATGGACCTTGTAACAACTCTGTCGGGAAACGAACCCATCGCCATCACGATTGGCAATTTTGACGGCATCCATCGAGGACATCAACGGCTGTTGCATGAATTGGGGGCGGTGGCTCAATCGTTGCACTGCAAACCGGTAATAGTCACATTCTCGCCACACACGCTGCTGGTGGTGAGACCGGACGTGCAATTGGAGTGTCTGACGACGCTCGAAGAGAAACTGGCGCTGGCGAAACGCTATGGTGGGGTGGGGGATAGCATCGTTATCCATTTCACAAGGGAAGTCGCCGCCCTGACTGCCGGCGCATTTCTGGATGAACTGCGGGCGCAATTCGACATTCGGGCTATGGTCATCGGCAACAATTTCAGCCTGGGACATAATAGAATGGGCGATGTGGCTTTCTTGCAAGACTATGGACAGGAACACCACATACGTATTCTGCCCATTGAACTGGAGGAAGCGGAACGCGCCCGTATAAGCAGCACACGTATCCGTTCATTAGTAAGTGAGGGGCAAATCGGCGAAGCAAATGAATTGCTGGGACACCCGGTCGTGGTCAGCGGCATCGTCGCGCGGGGCGATCAACGCGGCAGACTGCTGGGCTTTCCTACAGCGAACCTGCTACCAGAGCCGCACAAGCTTTTGCCCGCGAACGGGGTATACGCGGCGTATGTGCATATCGAACAGCTGCCAGAAAGTGACGCAACAGATCAGCTACCCGTCTCTTATACACAGAAAGTATGGAAAAGCGCGGTGAATGTTGGTATACGCCCAACCTTTGACGGGCAAAAACGCATAGTTGAGGCGCATCTGCTGGATGTTCAACTCGATCTGTACGACCAACGTATTACTATTGATTTCATCGCGCGCTTACGAGATGAGCAACGCTTTAACGGTATTGATGCGCTGAAAGCTCAAATCGCAGCTGATGCGCAACAGGCGCGTCTACTTCTCCAAAAGGGAGGTTGAGCAGGGTGAAAACTCGCCAGAACCCGCTCCAAAAAGTCGAATCATTGCTACAGCATATGGTGGAACGTCCTTTTGCGATGCTGTTCCATAGCAAATTACAGCCTGCCCAGGTGCTGCGCAGGCTCGAACGCGCTATGGAGGATAATGCGCACCTGCTGGGCGAAGGGCGGCGGCTGGCTCCTGAAGTGTATGACATTTATCTCAGTTTCAAAGACCACCAGCAATTGAACCCCCTCGAGGCCACCCTGCTTAGAGACTGGCAGCAGCATCTGATTGAGTTCGCGCGCCAGCATCGCTACACGCTGCGCTCCGGCCCGGTGCTGCGCCTGCATCCCAGAAGCGACTTGCGCTCCGGCGAAGTGCATATCGACGCGCATGTCATCGACAAGCAAAACATGAGTCAGGATGGGGAAGGTGGCATCATGGCTACCCAGGCCATTAGCGCCGATCAACTGGAACGCATACGCCAGCAGGCCATGCTCAGCCAGCCGAGCGTATCCAACCCCGGCATGATGCCCGGCTACTCAGGCGGGGGAGTATCCAATCCCAACGCAAGCATGTACCCGCCCACCTTGCCACCCACTCCGGTCATGCCCCCGGCATGGCTGACGATCCGTTTGCCACAGTCACCGGAAAAGGTCTATCGCATTGAAAAGCCGGTCATTAAAGTTGGTCGCCAGCTCGACAACGATATCATCGTTGAAGACAAGCGTGTCTCTCGCTATCATGCTCAATTAAAATACGAATCTAACGGGCAATTTACCATCTACGATCTCGGCAGCACCAATGGCATTACCATCAATGGCACGCCCGGAATGCGCCAACATACCCTGAGCAGCAGGGATCGCTTCACGATTGGCAGTTATGACTTTTACTTCGAAAGAAGATAAGGGGCGGGTAATCGCAAGAAATGCCCGGTATATGACATATGACATTAGACGTGTTTTTATTGATTTTACGGCTCTTATTAATCGTCTTGCTCTACCTTTTTCTCATGCAGGTGGTCATCGCCATCACCCGCGACCTGGGGAAAACGTCCGCCGTCAAAGAATTCGGCACGGGCAAAGGCAATCCGATACTCGGCCACCTGGTGGTCGTGGACAGCGGCCCCAGCCAACAAATTAAGCCAGGGGCCAGTTATAACCTGATGTCGCAAAATACCATCGGGCGCGGCCCGACCAGTGACATTCTCTTACCCGAAACGTTCATCTCTGGCGAACATACGCGCATGTGGTACCGCAACGGCAACTGGTATGTGCAGGACGCGGGCAGCACCAACGGCACCTACCTGAACAGCGAGCCTGCGCGCGAACCTCTCACCGCACGCATCGGCGATATCGTACAGGTCGGCTACATTCGTTTCAAACTGGCTCCGTAGGGACGCGACTGATCGCGTCCGCCAAATAGAAAGCGCATATAAATGATAAGAAGTTATCGCTGGAAAGAACTGGGGCTATTCATCATCCCCTTCATCATATTACTGCTTATTATGTTCCAGTTGCCCCTCGCGCAATATTATGAAACCCAGCTTCAAACCAACACCCAGCATCAAATTCCGCTCACGCTGAGCATCCTCCCAACCATACACGATCTCATCCCCATCCTCGGTCTTATTATCGCGCTCTTCGTGGTCAACATAGTCATCAGTTTCTTTTTCCCCAGAGCCGATCAGGTACTTTTACCGCTCGTTGGCTTGATGAGCGGCATTGGCGTGATGATGGCTACCCGCCTGCAAGCGGTTCCCCGTATTGATGACCCCAATCTTGGCACACGCCAACTGGTATGGGTCACTGTCGGGCTGGTGGCCTGCGTCGGCACACTGTTCATCCTGCGCAGGATGGGCTGGCTCAGAAACTACAAATATATCTGGGCCACTATAGGTATTGCCCTGGTGGCGGTTACTCTATTACATGCATTAAAGGTTAAAAATTTTGACAGCCCGAACCACGATCAGTTGAACTTCGGGCCACTCAGTCTGCAACCATCCGAATTGCTGAAAATCATTATCGTGATCTTCTTTGCCGCTTACCTGGATGAAACCACGCGAGATGTTTTTGGCGGAGGCTGGCGGCGCATTCCACTGGATAAGCTTGGCGTGATGGGCCTGATGCTTGCCATCTCGCTCGTTCTCTTCCTGGGTATCCGCGAACTGGGCCTCGCCTTGCTGATCTACGGCATTTTCCTGACCATGCTTTACCTCGGCAGTGGCAGAATATCCTACGTCGTCATCGGTCTCCTCGTGTTTTTCGCGCTGGGCTATATTGGCTACTTACTGTTTAGCTACGTGCGAGCGCGTTTCGCTACCCTGGGCGTTGATGCTATAAACTGGCAGAACTGGACACCGGATGTCATTACTCAGGCCCGTGGCGGGGCCAATCAAGTTCTGCAAGGATTAATCGCCCTGGCAAACGGAGGCATTCTCGGCACAGGCATAGGATTAGGCCACACCGGGAGTTTTGTACCCGTAGCGCAAACCGATATGATCTTAACCGCCCTGGGCGAAGAGTTGGGACTGGCCGGACTGTTCGCCATCATCGGCATCTATCTGCTCATCATCTATAGAGGCTACCGCATTGCCGTTGAAGCTACCAACGATTTCAGTCAGCTTCTCGCGGCGGGTTTGACCTCCATCTTCGCCATTCAGGCGCTCGTCATTATGGCCGGCAATATGAAATTCCTACCCTTAACCGGTATACCGCTGCCTTTCCTGAGCTATGGCGGTAGCTCGATTATCGCCAACTATATCATCATCGGCATACTCTTGCGTATCTCGCACAATACAGCCATAGAACGAGAGGGACAGGGCTGAACCGTAGCAAAGTGTATCTGCTTGTCTCTCTATCTAACAAATGCTATAATTCCAGCGTTGAGTAGATAAGGCATCGAATGAGATTGTCGGACTGATGTAGAAAACAGGCAGGTACAGGGATTATGGGACAATACCAGCAATGGCTGCATTATCAAGAAATTGATCGACGCCTGCGCGCAACGCTTGATGCGCTTGAGCAGGAACTTGGTCAGATCGAGAGCCACCCCGATGGCTCTCAACAACCTGACACGCTTCTCGCCAATCCCATCATTGCCGCCCTATCTACTCACATGTCCACCAGTTTGAATGGTCACACATCTCCCCACACCAGTACCGGCACGAGCAATCACGTCTCTGACAGGGAAACGACCGGACAGCCGGCGCATGAGCATAGTGAGACTATTTCAGCCGCGCTTTTGCACTGGGGCGAGTTACCCGATTTCGGTCCGCAGGGATTGCAAACCGCGCGCCAGCACGACATACAACCGTTTCTCTCTCTCGACCACGCTGAGATAGAGCTATTGCCGGAAGATATGTTCGCCTTCTTTGAGGAACACTCGCAAACAGACCCGCAGCTTGAACTTCCCTGGTGGCTGCGTAAAATCAATATCACCAATGGTGATGACGAGAGCGGTAAGCCCATTGACCAGGAAAGCATCCGCACGAATCGCCTGGTGCAGCGCTGGGTAGAGCGTTGGGGACGCCGATCTCAGGGCGATTTCACGCCCACAGGTGAAAGCGGAGGAGGTATCCACGATGATGAATAACGTGGAACCGAACTTTCAGAACCGGCTTGACACTATTTTCGCGCAATTAAACCCGGCAGAGGTTGAAGAGTTTTATGTCGCCTACCAGCAATGGACCTTGCAACAGCGCATCAACGCACTACGACAACGCATCGACGCGGTCCGCGCGCAACAGGAGGATAACCGGCAGCGCATCCGGGAAACACAGCCCTCTGCCATCTCCCTCGCTGCCCTGGCGCGCCTGCAATCGAATGGTGTCAGCGACATCGAACTGCTCGATGCGATGCTCGAACGCGGTGAGGGCTGGTTAGATCAAACCATGCAGCGACTTGACTATTTCGAGCAGTTCGACAATTTCGTCAGTGATGACTATACGCAATGGTGTCAGGGCGCATTGGAAGGAGCCTTCGACTGGATCGACTCGCTACGCGAAGGTACTGAGCAAGAAACGCAACTCGAAACCTCGCCTGAAGAGGTACCGTCGAACGATGAAGATGCCGGAGATGTCGAAGCGCTGCTTTTGCAACGGCTCGCCACCGAAGACGAGCAGGACGATCTCGCCTGGCAAGAGGCCATCACGCTCAAACGAGCAGCCATCCAGCTACCTCCAGAAAAAACCGCGACCGTTACACCGGCAGAACAAAAGCCACCAGCGCCGGAGGAAGTGATACCGCAGGAGACGGAAACCCAGGCCGAGATTACAGAGTATGCCCCTCAAGATGAACCGATGCAAGGCGATGAAATGCCCATCGAAACTTCCGATACCAGTTCAAGTGGCGTGGAAGAGCAAATCCCCCCTGAAGCAGTGCTTCCAGAAGAAGGCACCAATCTAACTGAAGATACGGCTCTATCGGAACATGAAGCAGAGCAGCCCGCGCTGATCGAATTTGCCCCTGGCGAGGAAACTGTCACGGACGAGGACACGCTCTACGCCGCGGACGAACAACCCACCCTCGTTGAGTTCGCTTCCATTGAAGAACCCACTACCAGCGAGGAAGAGCTTCCCATCAATGATGAAGAACCTGCTCTGGTCGAGTCTGCACCCATCATAGAACCGTCAACCGGCGAGAACGAGTCTTCCACGATAGACGAACAACCCACCCTTGTCGAGTTTGCTTCCATCGAAGAATTTTCCCCGGCAGAGGAAACCGCCGGGCAGATATCCGAGCAAGCTACGCTGACTGAAATTACCATACCTGAAGATATTCCCTCTCCCGAAGAAACCGCTCAAAGTGAAGTCAACGAACCAGATGAGACAGAAAAGAGCTTGCCCGGTGAAATTCCTGTACATGAGCAACAAGCCCCATCGACAGGCGAACCCGTCACGCCTGTTCGCAATCAACCTCCGAAACGTGGCTTGTTGCGCAGTTTGCTCTGGATATTAACGGGGAAATAATCCTCATCTTGCCGTAAAGGGAGGCTTGCGAGGCTGCTGTGCCTGAATTCCGGGCATCGGCACAATCAATGGCAGGGCATATTGCGCAGGTGCCTGACCAGTCTGTACCTGCTCCAATTCCGTGACGCGCCGGCGCAGTTTCGCCAGTTGGCGGCGATCACGCAAGGCCGAGAGTACCGTCACAACATAGAGCAGTAACGCGCCCAACAAGCACACGAGCAGTAGTAACACACCCAACGGCAAAGCAGGCGCGTGCCAGCCAAACAATTTCAGATGCACCTCTATCGTCAATGTCGCAAAGTTCTCATACGCCAGCACAGCCAGCGCCCCACCTGCCAGAATAAAAATGATGATTACAAGAATGAGCAAAACTTCCTCCTCAATAGAGAACAGGCACAACAAGTCCCCACTCATCAATAAACCCCTCATGCCAGCCGTTTTTTCTGATAGCAGTGAGAATAGAGCATCAGATGTATCTTTTGGGTAGAAGCTTGACAATACGGTAGCTCAGGCATACCATAATGACCAACAATATGTTCAAGTGCGTTGTGAAGAAGAGTAGCCTCTTATGTTATTTGAAGACTATATAAAAGACAATCCGGTGCATAGTCCGGTGCGCAACCAGTACTTGCAGATCAAACGGCAGAACCCCGATGCAATCCTCTTTTTTCGCATGGGCGACTTCTATGAAATGTTTGACGACGACGCGGAAATTGTGGCGCGCGAACTGGAGATCGCGCTGACGCGGCGCGATTTTGGACGCGGCGAGAAGTCGCCGATGGCGGGCATCCCGCATCACGCCGCCGATGGCTACCTGGCGCGACTGGTCAGCAAAGGCTATCGCGTGGCGGTGTGCGAGCAGACCAGCGATCCCGCGCTCTCCAAAGGACTGGTTGACCGCGAAGTTATACGTATCGTTACTCCTGGCACGGTGATCGACCCGGCCATGTTGGCCGCCAAACGCAACAACTTCCTGGCAAGCGTGGTGGTAGGGCGCGAAGCGGTGGGCATCGCCTACGTCGATATTACCACCGGCGAATTTGCCGTCACGCAGTTCAGCACTCCCGAACCGGAACTGGCGTTGCAACAGGAGATGGCGCGCGTCGCTCCCGCCGAGGTCATCGTCGAGTCGCGCAACACCCACCTGGGCAGTCGCAAACGGCGCTGGCTGGCGGCTGTGATGAACGAAAAGGCCGTTACTAAAGTCGGCTCCAACGGCAACGCCAATGCAGATATTGACGAAGCCGTCGCCAACGCGCATGAGACCTACAACCATAGCCACAAAGACGAAGCAGCCCTCGCTGACGACGACGATGATGATACCTCGCCCCTGATGAAGGCATTGACAGGCATTGCGGGACATGTTACGCCATACGACTCGCGCTACTTTTCCGAGGACGACGCGCGCCATCGCCTGCTCACCCATTTCGATGTAGCCTCGCTCGAAGGATTCGGCTGCGCTTCCTTGCCCCTGGCGATACGCGCCGCCGGAGCCGTCCTGGCCTATGTACAGGAGACGCAAAAGGGTATCCTGCGCCAACTTACCGCGCTGGAAACCTACTATACCAATGCCTACATGACGCTCGACCCGCACACGCGGCGCAACCTGGAACTGTTTGAAAGCGGGCGCACCGCCTCGGTCAAAGGCTCGCTGCTGTGGGTGCTGGACAAGACGCGCAGCCCCATGGGTGGACGCCTCATGCGCCGCTGGATCGGCCAGCCGCTGCTCGACATCGCAACCCTGCAACACCGCCAGCAGATCACCGGCGAACTGCTTACCGACACACTCACGCAGGCGCGACTGGCCGAAAGCTTGAAAAAGGCCGGGGACATCGAGCGCCTGGCGAACCGCGCGCGCCAGCGCATCGCCTCGCCGCGTGATCTTGTCGCGCTGGCGGGCGGATTGCGAGCCGCCGCCGATGCCCGCGCCAGCCTGCCAGCAGACGCCGAAGAGCGAATGCCCGCGCTGGCTCGCCTGGCGCGGCAGCTCGCGGACAACGAAGATACCATCCGCCTGATCGAAAGCGCCATCGTCGATGAACCGCCATTGAGCGCATCCGATGGCGGCGTCATTCGTCCTGGCTACAACGAAGAACTCGACAAAGTCAGGGACGCATCCAAAAATGGGCAGCAATGGATTGCCGATATGGAGCAGCGCGAGCGACGGCGCACTGGCATCAACAATCTCAAGGTTGGCTATACGAAAGTCTTTGGCTACTTTATTGAGATCACCAACGCCAATAAGGATCGCGTGCCGCCGGAATATATTCGCAAACAAACGCTGACGGGGGCTGAACGCTTCATTACGCCTGACCTCAAGGAGTATGAGACACTGGTGCTGAACGCGCAAGAGCGCGTCAATAAGCTGGAAAGCGAACTCTTCGCGCAACTACGCGCCGAGATCGCCATTCATGCCGCCGAGCGCATCCTGGACACGGCCCGCGCGCTGGCGGAGATCGATGTCTATCTGAGCCTCGCCAGCGTGGCCGCGCAGCGCAACTATTGTTGCCCCACGCTCAACGATGGCGACACCATTCATATCGTAGCCGGTCGCCATCCCGTCATCGAGCAATCGCAGGCCGAAACGCCGTTTATCCCCAACGATGTCGAACTCTCGAACCGCCAGGCACAGATCATGATTATCACCGGCCCCAACATGGCCGGTAAATCGACCTATCTGCGACAGGTCGCCCTGATTGTGCTGATGGCGCAAATCGGCAGCTATGTACCGGCGGAGGCGGCAACCATCGGCATCGTGGATCGTATCTTCACGCGCATTGGAGCGCAGGACGACCTGGCAACCGGCCAGAGTACCTTCATGGTTGAGATGGTTGAGACCGCCAATATCCTGCACCATGCCACGCCGCGCAGCTTGATAATCCTCGACGAAATCGGGCGCGGCACCAGCACCTACGACGGGCTTTCCATCGCGCGCGCCGTTGTCGAATACCTGCACAACAATAAGCGCTGCGGCGCGCGTACACTTTTCGCCACACATTATCACGAACTGGTCGAGATTGCTAAATCACTGCCGCGCGTGCAGTGTATGAACGTGGCCGTCACGGAAGAAGACGGCAAAGTCGTCTTCCTGCACAAAATTATCCCCGGCGGCGCGGATAAAAGCTATGGCGTACATGTCGCCCAACTGGCCGGCATTCCCCGCCCCGTCATTCATCGCGCCGAAGAAATCCTGGCGGAACTGGAACAGAAAGGCGACGCCAGGACGCGCCGCAAAGCCATGCGCGACATGGAGACCCCATCCGTGTTGCAAATGACGCTGTTCTCCGCCGAACCGCATCCCCTCATCGAAGAACTCAAGCAACTTGCCATCGACGAATTAACACCCATCGAGGCCATTGGCAAGCTGTACGATCTGCAACAAAAGGCACGAAAAAGAGACTGAAAACGTGTAATCAGTAGGGACTGCCAGGACGGGACTTTACGAAAGTCGAGGGAAAAGTCTCGATGCGCAACCGGACATGGCGACCGCAAGGGTCGCCATGACTTCCACAGGCTGCTTTCGTAAAACGCACCTCTGGCAAAACACATTTGTACTTACAGCCCGTAAGTGCTATCATGAAGGAAGATACAACGGTTTAGAAACTCAAAAGGGAGAACACAACACATGTCCAATCCATTACAACAACTCATGAACTACGGACAAAGCGTCTGGTACGATAACATTGACCGTTCGCAACTCGCTTCTGGTCAGTTTCAGGGTCTGATTGACAACGATGGCGTCGTGGGCGTTACCGCCAACCCCACCATTTTCCAGAAGTCCGTCAGTCATGGCAACGCATACGATGAGCAAATGATACAGCTTATCGGCGAGGGCAAGAACGCCAACGACATTTACGAAGCTATGATTATCCAGGACGTCCGCACCGTGGCCGATATGCTGCGCCCCATTTATGATCGCACCAACATGGCGGATGGCTACGTCAGCCTGGAAGTCTCACCCAAACTGGCGCACGATACCCACGCTACTCTCGCGGAAGTGCGCCGCTTCTGGAAGATGGTCGATCGACCCAATCTCTTCATCAAGATTCCCGCTACGCCGGAAGGCATTCCCGCCATCCAGATGGCCCTGACCGAGGGCATCAACATCAACATTACGCTGATCTTCTCCATTGAGGCTTACCGTGATGTGACGGAGGCGTACCTCAACGCGCTGGAAGATCGCCGGGCCAGTGGCAAAGACATTAGCCATATCGCATCGGTTGCCAGCTTCTTCGTCAGCCGCGTTGACACGCTGGTTGATAAAATGCTGGACGACAAAATCAAAGCGACCAGCGACGGAGCGGAGCAGCAGAAGCTGAAAATGTTGCAGGGCAAAGCCGCCATCGCCAATGCGCGCATCGTCTACCAGGATTTCAAAAAAATCTTCAGCACGCCGCGCTTTGAATCGCTCAAGCACGGCGGCGCGCATGTGCAGCGGCCACTGTGGGCCAGCACCAGCACGAAGAATCCGGCCTACCGCGATGTCCTCTACGCCGAGGAACTCATCGGGTCTGATACCGTCGATACCATGCCACTTGAGACTATCGAGAACTTCAAAGATCATGGCCGCGCTGCGCTCACCATCGAGAACAACATCCCCCAGGCGAAGGCCGAGTTGGAAATGCTCGAATCGGTGGGCATCAGTTACGATGCCGTGACGCAGCAACTGCTGGACGAAGGTGTGCAGAAGTTCGCGGACTCTTTCCATCAACTCTTCGAGGGTATCGAAGAAAAGAAAAAGGCCATTCAGGGACAACAGCTTACACGCTAAAAAATTCTTGCCACAGGAGAGAACAAGTATATGCCTCAACGTAGCGTAGTAGAGGCTCCTAACCCTCTACGAGAGGGGATTCGTATCAAAAATAGCCCTGAGCCGTGCGTCATGGTCATTTTCGGAGCAACCGGTGACCTGACGCACCGCAAACTGCTCCCGGCTCTGTATAATCTTGCGTTGGAACACCCGCTGCCGGCGGGTTTTTCCGTCGTCGCGTTCGCGCGGCGGCCTTACAGTACCGACGAGTACCGCCAGCAGGCTCTCGATTCCATCAATCAATACTCGCGTCAAAAGCCGGTCAATCCGCAGGTATGGGAAAATTTCGCCGCCGGCATCCACTACCTGCAGGCCGATTTTAATGATCCTAAAGGCTATGAAAAACTCAATAACCTGCTCAATCTGCTCGATCAAGAACGCGGCACGGGCGGCAATCGCATCTATTACCTGTCAACGCCACCCAGTCAATATCCTGAAATTATCCAGCGTCTCGGCTCGGCTGGTCTGAATAGAAGCCGCAAAGGTTGGACGCGCATCATCATCGAAAAACCCTTTGGACACGACCTGGCCTCGGCCAAAGAACTCAACCGGCAGGTAGCCAGAGTTTTCAAAGAGGAACAGGTATACCGCATCGATCACTACCTCGGCAAAGAAACGGTGCAGAACATCCTCGTCTTCCGCCTGGCGAACGGCATCTTCGAGCCGGTATGGAACCGCCGCTATGTTGACCATGTGCAGATCACGGTGGCGGAAAATATCGGCCTGGAGGGCCGTAGCGGGTATTATGAAGAATCGGGCGCGATCCGCGATATGGTGCAAAACCATGTGTTGCAATTGCTCTCGCTGGTAGCCATGGAGCCGCCCATCACCTTCGACGCCAATTCGGTGCGCGACGAAAAGGTCAAAGTCCTGCACGCCTTGCAACCGCTGAGCGGGCAGGATGTCGCTACCCATATCATACGCGCCCAGTACGGCCCCGGCTGGCTCAGCACGGGGCAGCAGGTAGTGGGCTATCGCCAGGAACCGGGCGTTTCGCCCCACTCCACCACCGAAACCTACCTGGCGATGAAGGTTTTTATCGATAGCTGGCGCTGGGCCGGCGTGCCATTTTACCTGCGCACCGGCAAGCATCTGCCCAAGCGCGTCACCGAAATCGCCATCCAGTTCAAACAAGCGCCCTTGATGCTTTTCAAACGCAGCGAAGCCTATGGGCAGGTCGAACCAAACGTGCTAACCCTGCGCATCCAGCCGGACGAGGGCATTTCCCTCAAATTCGGCGCGAAAGTTCCCGGTACGGAGATGCAAATTCGCTCCGTCAATATGGATTTCTTCTATGGCTCCGCTGGCTTCCGCGAGCAGCCAGAAGCCTACGAACGCCTCTTACTCGACTGTATGCTGGGCGACTCAACACTCTTCACACGCCGCGATGAAGTTGAGGCCGCCTGGACCTTCATTCAAGGCATCCTGGATGCATGGAGAAACGAACCGCCAGAAATCATCCAGACCTACGAATCCGGCTCCTGGGGGCCGCAAGTCGCCGACGAATTTATCTGGCGCGATGGTCGCCGGTGGCGGCGTCCATAACTTCTGGTGAACAACGTAGTTCCTTAACAGAAATGGGAAATAAGCATGGCGAATGATACCGCGAATGGGCCGGGTATCCGTTTACCCTGGGCCGGCAAATGGGTACGCATCGAGGAAGTTGAACAGACGCTGACCTCTTTGTGGAGCATGTCCCTCGACAACCTGCGCACAGGCACCGGCGCGAATGTCCATGTGCGCACCAGCGTATTAAACCTTGTCATCTGTACGCCTGATATTGAAACCGCCGGACTTGCCAGCAAAGTGTTACGAGATTTAGCGAGTACACACCTCGCTCGCGTCGCCATCGTGGTGCTTGAGGAGAGCGAACCTACATCTTCAATATCGGCATGGGTCACGCTGCGTTGTTTCTCTATGATCTCCGATTTAATGCGTCACTGCTTCGAGCAAACGACCTTGCTAGCAAAAGGCAGCGCCGCCCGCGCCGCCGGGAACTTCTTGCAAGCTTTGCTCAAACCAGAGCTGCCCGTGTACCTGTGGTGGCTGGGCGACCCACCTGCCGGAGACGACCCCACGTTTCAGAATCTCGTCAATCTCAGCAATCGTATCATCTTTGACTCTACCAGCTTTTTTAATCCCGAACAGGACATCCGCTCGCTTACCGAACTTTGCAACGCCACGCAGGATGCAGCCATCAGCGACCTCAACTGGGGCAGGCTGACAGGCTGGCGCGAACTGGTCATCCAATTCTTTGACGTACCGGAATATCGCCCCTATCTCTCAGGCATTCACAGCATTGAAATCGAGCATGTCGTCGCGCCACTCGCCGTGCCAGGACGCACCGAAGAGGGAGATGTCTCGCCCAATCCGATCCGCGCCCTGTTGCTGGCCGCGTGGCTTAAAGAGCGGCTGGGCTGGACGCTCTCGGCGTATCGCGGCAACAATCACCATCATACGGCCAGTGGCTCCTATCACTGGGAGATGCAACGCGCGACCGGCCCGCGCGCAAGCGGGCAACTTGTCTCCCCCAGAAGCAGGTCCGGTCGTCTGGGCGGGCAACCCGTCAGCATCACCATCAATCCCAGGGTCAGCAGCGAGATGCGCCCCGGCTCCATCGCGCTGGTGCGCCTGGTCAGCACAGCAGACAACAAAGAGGCCGTCTTTACCATCGCGCGCGAAGCCGATCTTCAACATGTAATAACCTCGGTTGAACTGGATCAGGAAACGCGCCAGAGGCGTATCGTCAGCCTGGCGACACAACAAAAAGAAAGCGACCTGCTGCGCGAAGAACTGGAAATCACCGGCCACGACTACTCGTTTGAACAAACGTTGCAAGAAATTGCTAATTTGTTAGACGCTGAAGGATAATTTACCTATGAACATCGCCATTTATCCTGATCTGGATACCATCAGCCAGCAAGCGGCTGCTTATGTCGCGCGGATTGCCAGGGAAGCCATCGTTACGCGCGGGCGTTTCACCATTGCGTTGTCCGGTGGCAACACGCCCAAAAAGCTGTACAGCCTGCTGGCGACCGGGCCATATAGCAGTCAGATCGACTGGCAACTGGTCGATATATTCTGGAGCGACGAACGCTGCGTGCCGCCCGATGACCCGGAAAGCAATTACTACATGGCGCAGGAGGTCATGTTACGGTACCTATCCATACCCGTAATCCAGGTGCATCGTATGCCCGCCGACCGGCCCGACCGTGACGCCGCTTCGCTGGCCTATACGCGGGACATGCAGGAGGTCTTCGGCACCAACCGCGTACCTGACTTTGATCTCATCCAGCTTGGCATGGGGCCGGAGGCTCACACGGCCTCGCTTTTCCCACACCAGCCATCGCTGCGCGAGACACAGCGCCTGGTCATGCCTGTCTCCGTTCCCAAACCGCCGCCCGACCGCCTGACCTTCACGCCGCCCATCCTGAACGCCGCGCATCACATCCTCTTCCTGGTAACGGGCGCGGACAAAGCAGACGCGCTACACGCCGTTATCGAAGGACCTACCAACGCGGAAGAATATCCCGCCCAGATCGTACAACCACCCAACGGCGAGGTTACATGGATGGTAGATAGTGCGATTGCGCAAAAGCTGCACGTCAAATCTTGAGAGGTTTTGCTATGACAGGTATTGTTCCATCAATCCTTTCCGCCGATTTCACCCGTCTCGGTGAACAGGTACACGAGGCCGAGGCGGGCGGCGGCCAGCGCATCCAGGTCGATGTCATGGACGGCCATTTCGTTCCCAACATTACGATGGGGCCAATGGTCGTCGCGGCGGCGCGCCGCTGCACCAGCCTCCCGCTCGAAGCCCACCTGATGATTACCAACCCTGAACGCTATATCGAAGATTTCGCAAAGGCGGGAGCCGATGTGATTATCGTCCACCAGGAAGTTTGCCCGCACCTGCACCGCGTCATCCAACAAATCAAAATAGCAGGCAAAATGGCAGCAGTCGCGCTCAATCCCTCGACGCCCGTCTTCTTGCTCGAGAATGTCCTCTCCCTGATCGATATGGTGCTTATCATGACGGTCAACCCCGGCTTCGGTGGCCAGGATTTCATCCCCGAAACGCTGCCCAAAATCGTGCGCCTGCGCCAGATGATTAGCGAACGCGGCCTGAACTGCGCTATCGAAGTCGATGGCGGCATCCACGAGGCAACCGCGCCGCTCGTGGTCAAAGCTGGAGCCAATCTGCTGGTAGCAGGCTCGGCTGTGTATAACGAGCAAGAAAGCGTAGCGCAGGCCATAGCGCGGCTTAAAAACGCCGTCGGATAGACTATAAGAAGAGAGACAGAGGGGCAGGCAAAGCGATGAAACCAATCACCATTACCGTCGCTACAAAGAAGAAAGACCAGATAGTAGACATCACCGAGACCATTGAAACGCAGCTACGCAACAGGCCAGAAACAGACGGTGTCTGCGTCGTTTTCGTCGCCCATACCACCTGCGCCCTCACCACCGCCGATTTAGACCCCGGCACCGACCAGGATTTACTCAACGCCTTGCGCCATATGCTGCCCCAACTCTCCTATCGCCACCCGCACGATCCCTTTCACGCGCCCGACCATCTCCTCTCCTCGATCATCGGCCCATCCGTGATGATCCCCTACCAGAACCGCCAACTGCTACTGGGAACATGGCAGCGCGTAATACTGGTCGAGCTGGACGGACCGAGACAGCGCACGGTGCATATTTCATGTATATGAAAGGTGTCTGTGTACCCTTTCTATTTGTGGTAGGATAAGAACAAACAGCAACTGTTTATGAGGGAGAACCACATGACGAAAGGGGATGTTCTCGGCCTCGTCTTCTCCTACATCTTCGCTTTCGGAATGCTACTGATTGTCGAGGCGATACGGCGTTGGAGAAATTATCCGACCGAGTTCACGCGCAAACTCGTGCATATCGGCGCAGGCATGTGGATATGGGTTATCCTGCTGCTCTTCGATCACTGGCAATTTGCCATCATCCCGACGGCCACCTTCATTATCTTCAACTATATTTTCTTGCGCTACCGTCTATTCAGCGCGATGGACCCCAAAGAGGGGGCGACGCCCGGCACGGTCTACTTTGCTTTCTCCTGCACGCTGCTGCTGTTCATCTTTCACACGGGCTGGGAACAGGGCTTCCCGCGCGGCTACGAATATTATGCGATGGCCGGCATTATGGCGATGACGTGGGGCGATGCCTTTGCCGCCATCATCGGCAAACGCTTTGGCAAACATAGCTACCGCGTGCCAGGCAGCAAAAAGCACCGGCGCACGCTCGAAGGTTCGCTGGCGGGTTTCGTCTTCACCTTCGCGGCCGTCTCCATCACGCTTGCCATCATGTCTCCGCTCACACTGCCGCTCATCCTGATCGGCGGTCTCATCGCCGCCATCGTAGCAACACTGCTCGAAGCCATCTCCCCCTCTGGCTTAGACAATTTGACCGTGCCGATTGCGGTGGCGATTGTGGTTTTCTGGTTCGGGCTGTAGTACGCCCACATTGTCTAAGCGTCAACTCCGGTAAAGTCCCAGATCTCAGGAAGCGCGGTTATAGAGTAGTGTTATTGTCCGGCACATTCTCAAATAACTCTGTTGGCAATACTCCCAACGCCGTAGCAATCCTATTCAGCGTTGATAGTCGAACCTCATAATACGGGTTTCTCCAAATGCGTCTAATCGTGTCAATAGGCACATCCGAAACCCTGGAGAGTTTCGATTGATTGAACCCTTTTTCTATAGCTATTTCTTTTACTCTCAGCTTTAACATACTTTCACTATAGCAGAGTCCCAACGCTTGACAAAGATGGCAATTGTACCGTAGTATATATCTATATGTATTAACAATGGCAAATATGCTATAGTAAAAACAGGAAACTGGCACATATACCAGCTACCTGAATACGGCTATCTAAGGGAGATTTACATGAGCAACGTGGTCTTGTTGAATGCGATTGTAGATGAGATATTTCAAGTGTTAGAAGATGTCCGGGACATGCTCAATAAGTGGGATAGCTGCTACCATACGCCATTTATTAAAAAAGCCATGTATCTAAACACTTTGCGAGAAAGGCTATACGAGCTGGGATACACAGAGGACTTTGTTGAGGCCATTATCAAGACAGCGTATGAGCATGTATTTAGGGAAACCGAAAGAATGGCGTATGCTGGTAAATGGTATATTGTTAAGTAAATGTGTAGCAAAAAGAAGGAAAACCCATCATGGCAACTGTATTAGTTACAGGCGGCACAGGCACGCTTGGCCGCGAGGTCGTCAAGCATCTATTGCTCAGGAAGCACCGGACGCGCATTTTGAGTCGTCAATCGGCTCCGCCGGTTCCTGCCGGAGTTGAAGTGGTTACGGGAGATTTCATGGCAGGCAGCGGGTTGAGCGAGGCGGTAGCAGGGGTAGATGCCATCATTCATTGCGCCAATCTCCCGCAAAGCGAGCCGACGTTGGGCGTAGAAGGTACACGTTTATTGCTACAAGCGGCACAGGCGAACGGGTCTCCCCATTTCATCCACATATCAATCGTCGGCATAGATCACAGCGCCTATCCCTATTATGCTGCCAAACGCGCTACGGAAGAGGTTATCGAGCAAGGACCGCTACCCTGGTCGATTGTACGCACCACCCAGTTCCATGATTTAGTCCTGAAGCTTATCCAATCGCTCGGAGCCGATACGCTGCCCGTCGTTCATGTTGCGGACGATATGCGTTTTCAATCTATCGATGAAGGCGAAGTGGCTGCAAAACTTGTTTCGCTTGTGGAAGATGGCCCCGCCGGACATGCGCCAGACATGGGCGGGCCACAGGTACTTACTATCGAGGAAATGACGGGAACATACCTGCGTGTGCGAGGAAGAGAGGCCACCGTTCAACCAGAGGCGCTGGCAAGCGGCATGTACGACGCCTTCAGATCAGGTATTAACCTGGTGCCAGATCATGCCGTTGGCACGATTAGCTGGGAGGCATATTTGCGGCGTTTGTATCATTAGCCTGCATAATGCGATGCCATCAGCAGGCTATTCATCTGATAGCACTACATTCTCATATATGGCAGTAATGGGAAAACTTACACCGATACTTGTTAGTTCGATAGTATCGTCTGTCCCGAAAGGATGGAGCGTCCAGAGATTCTCCGTTGCCCTCCTGAAAACCTCTACTGATTGCCGTTGCGCATCTATCAAAACATACTCTTGCACAGTCGGGCAGGCACGATAATAAGAAAACTTCCTACCGCGATCATAGCCTTCCGTACTCGTCGAAAGCACCTCAATAATCAGACAGGGATGCTCTACAATATCGACCTGTCCGCGATCTCGTGAATCACAGCTAACGGAGACATCTGGATAAACATAGCGCCTCTTCGAGAGACGCACCCGCAGATCAGAATTGTACACCCGGCATGAACCGCCTCGCAGCAAACGATGCAATAACGTAATAACATTAACGCTAACAGTGGAATGATCGGCAGTACCCCCTGCCAGCATATACACATAGCCATCGATATATTCGTACCGCCCATCGAGGCTATTATTATCAAGCTCCAGGTATTCCTCAACACTCATAAACAATCCGCGAGGATTAGCCACCATTGTCTTGTCCCCTTCTCGGATAGGAAACCATTTTCTCTACAACAACGATAACAGATAACCACTGAGAAGGCAAGCATCTATTCCGTTTTCAATTCACATTGCCACTTTCCACATAGCGTTTCATGGCCTGTAGCAACCGCCCGCTTTCACGGCGAATGGTGGAGGCGACGAGGGGCTGTGCGGCTTTGAGGATACCGTGCAGGTTAAAGGTGACATCGCGAATCACGTGGGTAGATTGTCCATCGCTTCTTGTCGCTTCAAGTGTGTAGCGAACGCGAAAACCCAGTTTTCCGGTTAGCAGCAGCGCTTTCACCGGCATCGATTGCTCGAAAGTGATACGTTCAGGCGGATTGAATTCAGTTATCGAGCCGTGCATTGTTCCATCGGCATAGATTGTGCCAACGCCCGGAGGCATAGACGATACCTGAGTCATTCCACCAAACACTCTTGAGCCTGGCAGCCAGCGATCATAGTGAGCGAGATCGGCGATCAGGTCAAAAATCGTCTCGCGAGGACCATTGATATCGACGGTAAATTGTAACGAGAGCATATATCTTCCCTCCCTGCTATTCAATAAAAATTGCGCTCAATGAGCTATTGATCGCCCCCTTTGGAAAAACATTCGCCGCAGGTTACACAGAGTACAGATACTCATATGTGCGATAATGCAGCAGAAACACAACCAGAAAGGCATAATAGCATATGCATGACGATATTACCGACGTTCCTGGCATCCGTGTCGGACATGATACCAATCTTGAGGCAGGTACGGGCTGCACCGTGATTCTGTGCGATACGCCAGCGACGGGTGGCGTCGATGTGCGCGGGGGCGCGCCTGCCACGCGCGAAACCGACTTGCTGCGCCCGATGAACCTGGTTGAAGGGATCAACGCCGTTTTGCTCACGGGCGGCAGCGCCTTTGGGCTGGACGCGGCCAGCGGCGTCATGCGCTACCTGGAAGAGCGCGGCATCGGCCACGATACAGGCGTAGCGCGCGTGCCAATCGTGCCAGCCGCCGCCATTTTTGACCTGGCTTTCGGTTCGGCCAGCATTCGCCCCGACGCAGGCTCCGGCTATCGGGCGTGCGAGCAGGCCAGCAACGATGCAGTTGCGCAGGGTACCGTTGGCGCGGGAACGGGCGCGACGGTGGGCAAAATGGCAGGACCGGCCTTCATGATGAAAGGCGGCCTGGGTTCGGCCAGTATGCAACTTCCCGATGGCTCCATTGTCGGCGCAATCGTCGCCGTCAACGCGCTGGGCGACATCGTAGACCCGCAGATACAGCAAATCATCGCCGGGGCGCGCAACCCCGACGGAAACGGTTTCCTATCGGCCAATCCTTTCGGCAACACCACCATTGCCGTTGTTGCCACCAGCGCTGCACTGACGCGCGAGCAGGCCAACAAGATGGCACAAATGGCGCACGACGGTATGGCACAGGTCATTCGTCCTGCGCATACGATGTTTGACGGTGATACCGTATTCGCGTTAGCGCTGGGGCCAACCTCACAACAGTTTCATGACTCGCCACTTGCCGCGATACACATCAGTACCATCGGAGCAGCGACAGCGGCAACGTTAGCACGAGCCATCGTTAAAGCTGTTCGTAACGCCACCTCATTGCACGGCGTACCAGCGTTTCAATCGTAGCAGCCTCCCTTGCTTCTATCCCCCGATGCAGCAAAGTCTCATAGCTCATCAGGGCTGCAACATCATGAATAATACAATGCCTCCACTGACCAGCATTACGATAACACACGCCAGGATGACCAGGGCGAAGGTGAAACTACGCTGCGCCGCAGCCGTATCCGGCAGTTTCTCGCTGGCGCGTCGCTCAAGACGCAGGGGAAGCTGACGTTTGGCGGTCATGGTCTTCAGGCCACCAGTCGCAAGATCCCAGGAATTTCCGGCAAAATCAGTGACACGTCGATGAGCATCAATCTCAGAAGGTTCTGTCGCGGGTGCGGGTGGCGTCGCTGAGGGGTACGACGGCTTGAAGGGATAGACCACTTGAGGAGGGGTTGAAGGTATCGAGTGAGTAGGTGGGTTCGAGTGTGGTCGTTGAGACAGCAATCTCGGAGATTGAGCATCAGGTGTTGGCAACGTCACAATTTTCTCCACTCAAGGGACCGAAGTCCAACCGCTTCACAAAAGAACAACCTACGGGAAACGCGCTACAGAAGAAATACTACAATCGGCCAATGTGTATAGCCACATCCTCTATTGTATTCAACGCACGAAAAGAAACAAGGGAACTATGACTTATGGGTCTATTACCAGTAACCCCAGCAGTGCATTCAGCATACGCGCGGTCGCACCCCAGACGCGATAGGAGCCGTAATCGTAAAAATAAACGGTACGCCGCTGATCCTCGCGTGTCCATTCCTCGGTATGCGCGATAGTCGGGTCGGCCAGGCCACGCAAAGGCAGCAATAACAGATCGGCCACTTCGCTTGCCTGCAAACGCAATGCGCCGGGTCCCTGCGGCAAAAATGCCACCACCGGCGTGATTAAGAAATTGCTGACAACCGTGAAGACTGGGGGCAAAATGCCCAGCACCTCGGCTCTGGTGGGATGCAGGCCAATCTCTTCCTGTGCTTCGCGCAAAGCCGCCTGCACAGGTGACACATCCGCCGCCTCAACCGAGCCGCCGGGGAAAGCGATCTCGCCGCTATGCGAACGCAATGTGCTGGCGCGGCGAATAAAGATCAGCGTGGTTTCCCCTTGCAGCTCAAATAATCCTATCAACACAGCCGCTTTACGCGCATTGGGACGCTGACCCTCAATCGCATCACGCAGTGAATCGGCGCGTTCGACAGGCTCCAGGCGCGAACGCAACGCCATCACCACCTGCTGTATGTTACTCAAATCCATGAGCATATTGTAGCATAAACAAGCATTGCATCTCGAAGCATGGC
>DASTKD010000294.1:0-5819 GCA_035716135.1 Ktedonobacteraceae bacterium | reverse complement strand
ATACATTACCGCCGATTTCACGCGCCCATTGCATCTACCGCCGCTCGACGGCATCGTCATGGCAAACTCGTTGCATTTTGTGCGCGAGAAGGGACCTGTACTACAACTGGTGCGCAGCTATCTACGGCCCGGCAGTCGCCTGTTGCTGGTGGAATATAGCACTGATAGCGGCAATCACTGGGTGCCATATCCCTTTTCATATAAGACATGGGAAACGCTGGCGCGTCAAAACGGTTTTACACAAACTCAGATGCTGGCAACCGTCCCCAGCCGTTTTTTCGATGGCATGTATTCCGCCATGAGTTTGCGGGATGATGCGTAGAAAAGCGATTCAAGCGGCAACGTTAATAACGATGGCCTGGGGATGCTCGTGTTCTTCAGGTATGGACTCGCCCTCATCGATAAGCGTTTCGATATAAAGACGGATAGCATCTTTAGCCATAGCGATCGCCTCTTCCAGCGTTTCACCCTGTGTTACACATTCCGGTAAGGCTGGTACAGTAATTGTATAGCCGCCCTCCTCGGTATCGGGGTACAGGATTATGGTATATTCGTAATTGCTCATTATGAAACCTTCCTTAAAGCAAGTCCCTTAGCTCATCTTCTGTCAATTATAGTATACAGAAGGCGCTTCCGTCCCTTTCAGGACTATAGCGAAGTTGGGTGAAATATAGCATCATTCATGCTTCACCATCAAAATGGCATCCGCCGCCAGCATTCAGAAGATGGGAGGATCAACCAACAGGCAAAAACAAACCTACAGCGCCGGCAATGGCAGCGCCAGCAAAGGCCAGTAGGCGAGTATGACAAGAGCAACCATGAGCAGGATGGTGAACAGGGTTTCGAGGGCGAGCGTTTTGCGCATGTGCAGGTGGAGCGAGGGGGGTGAGTCGGTGCGCAGTACGCCGCTGATGAGTACCGCCAGGCCGGGCAGCGTCCAGAGCGTGATGAGCAGGAGATGCGGCGCGTGACGTGGCACGGCCAGCATGATGATAGGAACGTAGGCTCCCAATAAGAAGAGCAGGTAGAGGAAACGGCTCATACGCAGATCAAAATAGGAGGCCAGGGTGCGTTTGCCTGCCTGCGCGTCACTTTCGGCGTCGCGCATGTTGTTCAGGTGAATGAAGGCCGTTGCTAGCAGACCGAGAGAGAGGCCGTAGACCAGCACAACACGGTCGAAATGTGCCGTTTGTACAGTGTAGGCTGCCAGGGTGAGCAAGGGGCCGAAGATAAGGAAAGCCACGACTTCGCCCAGGGTCAGGGATGAGATCGAGAACGCGGTGGCGCTATAGAAATAGGCACAGAGCAAACCAATCAGCACGAAAACGAGAAGCAATGGGCTGCCAGCCAGGGCGGTGAACACCCCGCATACCGTGCCGAACAAGAGCATCAGCAGGCCGAGAGTTAAAACGCGCACCGGTTTGATAAGTCCTTGCTGGATCAGGCCGCCGGGTCCCAGCGCGTTGCTGGTATCGACGCCGCGCAAGTAATCATAATAGTCGTTGACCAGGTGCGCTCCGATTTGCAGGCAGAGAACGGTTAAGAGCAAGGCCAGAAAGCGTTGAGGGTGGAAATCGCCACGCGGCGTTTTTGTCGTGATGCTTTGCGTCCAGGCCAGCACGCTGCCAAGCAGAACGGGCATGAGCGAAAGAGGCAAATAGGAGGGCCGCATGCCGTTCCACCAGATGCGCAGCCATTCGGCCAGGCCGCGATGATATTCCGCCGGTTGCACAATTAACGGCGCGGGCAATCGAACGGCCTGCGTAGGGGTAATGGAGTGGACTGCAACTTCGGGTTGCAGTTCGCTAATGGTTTGCATTGACCCCAGCGGTATGGTCGGAACTTCTTCCGCCTGCACCGAATCAGCCGTGACAATTTGCGCGGAGGTAACAGCTTTAATACGTGGGTGAGAAGGAGTGTCCTCTGCGGCATCGCTTTTGTGCATTTAACGCCTCATGCCTCTAAATAGACTCATAAAGATGAGAAGATATGCTAAAAAACGGGAAGCTCCTGTTCCCTTATACAGTATAACGTAACGCTTAAAATAAAGGTTTCGCTATAAAAGCAGACGTACAATCATAGCGCATGGTATACATCTGGCGAAAAACGGGCTAGCGTTCTTTGAAGTCGCGCAGGTCGTGTTGCAGGGACAGCATGGCTCGCTGCAACTGGGCCTGGCTCATAGCAACGGTGAGGTCGGCGCGCGTCTTTTCGAGGATGCCGCGCGCGGAGTCTGTGGTGCGGCGCAGGCCGCCCGTAATGGCGTCGGGAAAATCGATGGTGATGAGCAGCGCGTAGATGTCGTCCATGTGGCGCAGCAGAGCTTCGCAGGTATCGTAGTTACCCTGGCGCAGTTGGTCCAGAATATAGCGGCGCAACTCCCCTACCGTTTCGCCCAGGCCATTGAGGTAAGGAGCCCAGTCGATGGCGAGATCGCGCGCCAGGGGCAGCGGGCGATTTTGCGCGAGGGCAGCGAAGGCCGCGGCTTCGGCATATTCCTTTTGCGCATCATGCACAAAGCCGGCGTAGAAGATGTCCCGGTGATCGCGCAGATCTTCCGCCATCTCATCCAGCAGGGTTCTGGCCTGTTCCAGCAAGGTCGCCGCCGCCGCGAATTCCTGGCGATGCGTGGCGCGAATACTGTTGGCGCTGGCGCGAATCGTCGCGCGCGACTTTGGCAGGGCGCGTTCCCGCGCCGCGTGTTTCAGCCCTAAATATTGGACTGCTTCCTGTTCGATATTTCCTGGAATTTCTGGCATGGCATTCCCCGTTTCCTCTTCTTTCCTCAAGTGTAACATAAGGGACAGGGAATGTATAGCAGTTAGACGAGCCGCTTCACGTCGATTTCGGGTGGAAATGTCATGCTATCCAGATTACCCGCCCAGAAGAGTTGCTTCATCATTTCAGCAACCGCGTACAGCAGATGCTGTAAGGAAGCTTCGCGCCCCTGCTCAAATGTCGAGCTGCCATGATAAGTAGCCATACCCGCGAAGGAACTATGGAGCGGCGTCTGAGGACTGATGCGCACCAGGTACATCTCCATCTTCAAGGCCCCATACTCAACCGGTATGATTACGCGCAGTTGCGGCAACTGATCGATAATATCCAGGCGATAGAAAACGCCATAATGATCGCGGGAAGATTGAAAAATGGAAATCTCAGGCACCGAGTCGTCCGAATCTTCCGCGTGCGGCCCCTGTTCTGCATGTTCCATTTCAACTCCTAAATTTGCCAGTAAGTTTTCAACTTGTTCATGAATGTTCATCGCTGTCCTCTCTGTGGGTACTCGCTTTATCGCTTCCTTGCACGCTCTTAATCAAGCTATTCCGATTTGATACTGAGAAACCGGAAATGGGGTGGACACTGGCAACAAATGTCGATACAATCAAGTCATGCATAATGTTGAGCCGCACAAATTGATCGAGGCCAGCCCTCTCTTTCGTGATTTGCAGCCGCGCGAAACAGCGGATGTGATCGCGCGTTTGCAGCCGGTCAGCTTCCCACGCGGAACGCGCATTCTCGAACGCGGAAGCTGGCACGGACAACTGTATATCGTGGCGACCGGCCTTGTCAGCGTCCTTTTGCAAGAAGACCACCATGAACTGGCGGTAGCGCAACTAGGGCCGGGCGAATGTTTCGGGGAGATGTCGCTGATTACGGGCGAGCCGCCCTCGGCGACGGTACGCGCCGAACAGGATACCAGTCTATGGGCTTTGCCGCAGGCTGATTTTCTCGCGCTCATCGGCACATGCCCCACGCTACTGCGCAACATCAATGCCATTCTTGCATTGCGCCTTAACCGCACCAACCAGCAAATTCTCGTCAATCATGCTACCGAGCTGGTCTGGCTCTCGCTGCTTGACGATGCCGCTCAGCCCTTGCAACGTTCGCTGAGCGCGCATATCGCGGATGCCCTGGCGGTACGCAGCCAGAAGCGCGTGCTGCTGCTCGAAGTATGCGGGCAAGATGAGGCCACCGCGCCGCGTTTCGCGCACCATGCAGAGCAACTACGCCCGGCGCTGCTGGACTGCGCGCGCGATCATAGCCTGCTTGCGCGGCATCGCGCGCCCACCCGGACAGCTGACGGCCAGCGCTTCGCTGCCCTGGCGACGCTGGCATCTCACGCGCAACAGCTTGTTGAGCTGGACAATGGCAATTTGAGCGCCATTCTTGATGTTGCCAGCGCCTATGATTACGTGCTGCTCGTCACTACAAACAGCACGCCTCGCGCTCTGGCACAAAGCATTGTCGCATTGTCCAATCGCTCTCTAATGATCGTCTCTCATACTATGCTGCATGAAGCAACGGCATGGCTGGCAGCACACGAAGCAGCGACCTCTGCGGTCTTTGTAGCGCATACTCCTGCACGCGCCACCATAGGTTCGCAAGACGATTACGCGACGCAACTGGGTTGTGACGTGACGCGCCTGCTTCCGTCAGATATGTCCCTGCTAGCGCAATGTTGGGATGAAAGAAAGACGCTACATGAGTTTGCCGGTAACGCTGAATTGACGAAGGCGGTAGATTTCGTGGCGCGGTTTGTGGCGCATCAAACGGTGGGTATCGCCTTCGGCGGTGGTGGCGCGCGTGGCTTCGCGCACCTGGGCGTCCTCGAACAACTGGTGCGGCGCGGTGTGCCGGTTGATTATATTGCCGCCTGTAGCAGTGGCATTATTACACCCGGTATGTATCTCATCGGCAAATCGTTTGCCGAAAGCGAGGATATCTTCCTGCAAATTCAGCGCAATATTGTGCGCTGGCGCATCCCGCGTACCGCTATTTTCTCGAATAGCGGCTTGAAACGGATGCTGCGCGATCTGTGCGGCGAACTACGCTTCGAGGACCTGGCAACGCCCTTCGCAATGGTGGCTGTTGATCTCAGCACGCGCTCCGGGGTAGTGCTTGATCGCGGCTTATTGTGGCAAGCGAGCTTAGCCAGTACCGCGCTGCCGGGCATATTTCCGCCGGTACTGGTTGGCGATCACATCCTGATGGACGCGGGAATGCATGATCCCGTCCCTATTCGCCTGCTGCGCAAGATGGGAGCGCACATCCTGGTAGCTTCCGAACTGGGCGGGCAGGAACCACCCACGCTCGAAAGCGCGACCCCCTGGCTCAAAGAGTCGCCGCGCCACCAGCACAAATACGCCCGTTCGCCGCATATCGTAGACCTGATACTGCGCACCTACGACCTGGCAATGGCAACCATCGGGATGCACAGCATTCGTGAAGCCGATATTGTCATCCGCCCCAAATTGCACCGCGTCTCGCTGCGCCAGTTCTCCGAAGGCCGCAAGTTCGTAGCGGCGGGCAGAGAAGCGGTCGAGCAATCGTTGCCAGAATTGCGAGAATATTTGCCCTGGCTTGAGTAATGATCGGTAAGCCAGAGCGGGGCAGGTTCCGACATTTTGGGGTGCGCAAGGCGACCGCAAGGGTCGCCTCTACTAAGAACGGGCTTCTCTGGCCCTCGGAGTCATAGTGGAGGCGACCCTTGCGGTCGCCTTCCTCGCCACGGATCTGCGCATGGCCCAACGAGAGATCCTTCGCTGCGCTCAGGATGACAATGGCTGGAATAATCATCCTCCGGCACGTTTCACTTTGTAGCCCAGCGCGCTCAATTTGGCCTGTACTTTGTCGCAATGATCGCCTTGAATTTCTATCACGCCATCCTTGATGGTGCCGCCGGAACCGCACAGCTTCTTCAGTTGTTGCGCGAGGGTGGCTATGGTATCATTTGTAGCGGGGATGCCTGTAATCAGCGTGACGGTCTTGCCGCCGCGATGTTTGCGGTCGCGCATGATACGCACAATGCCATCACT
>DASTKD010000293.1:0-6977 GCA_035716135.1 Ktedonobacteraceae bacterium | reverse complement strand
GTCAGTTCCACGATATACTTTTTCATCGGGGTCTCCTTGAGGTAGGTTTTGATTAACCTCAAGAATACCCTTTTTTACTGGTCAGTCTTGCTTTGACAGAGGACTAGTTCTTCTCTTTCTTAATCACGTTCCAGGCGACACGCCGCCTGTGTGATGACGAGGAGATTGTATGTGATCTCGCGCGCGTGCTACGCAGAGGTGAGCAGCAGGAGGCGTTCGCGGTCCAGCACAACGGCGCGGCCCTGGCGCAGCTCGATAGCGCCCGCCTGTTCCAACTCTTTGAGGGCGCGTCCCACCACTTCGCGGGCAGTGCCGGCCAGCGCCGCCATCTCTTGCTGCGTCAAGTGATAGGAACTCGGCGCTTCCTGAGAGGCTTTCTCCTGATCGAGCAGGATTTTTGCCACGCGCGCGGTGACATGGCGCAAGGAGAGGTCTTCCACCAGGGCAACCAGGTGGCGCAGGGCGTTCGCCAGCGTCTGCACGACGGCTGCAGCCACCTCTGGACTCGCCACGATCAGTGTGTGCAGGTCGGCGCGCCGTATCACATACACAACGCTCGGTTCCAGGGCTGCCGCGCTGGCAGGATTGGGACCTCCATCAAGGGCAGGTACATCGTTAAACGTGTGGCCTGCCGCGATCAAGCGCAGTACCTGTTCCTTGCCCGCAGACGAAGTCTTGAAGATTTTGACCAACCCTGAACGCACATAGTGCAAAGCTCCCCCTGGATCACCTTCCAGCAAGATAAGGTCTCCACGTTCATAGCGCCGTTCCACGCTCATGGCTGCCACCTGTGCCAGCTCTTTCTGACCAAGTTGAGCAAAATAGGGAATATGACGAAGTGCTTCGACTTCAACTGACATCGTATCTCTCCAACAGAAAACAGAACTGGCCTCACTACAATAGTCCTCCTGCTATAGTATCACGCTTTGTCCTTACATCAGCAAGAATCAGACTGCGACTTTTGTCACTGTCACAGGCATGGACGTTCGTTTATGCTCTAAGCAGCAGGTCGAGAGGGATTACACACGACCCGTTGATTAGCATCTATCACACAGAACGTGCGCGTACACATGCATACCGATACCGGTGCGAAGCGCACAACCGTAAAGGAGAGAAAATAATGGGAGAACAGACATCTAGCTGGAAAGCAAAGGCCAGCACACTTCTTGACGTGCGGCCAGAACTCGAACAGGGAGGTGAACCGTTTGTGCGCATTATGGAAGCGGCGTCAGGCATTGAACCGGGCGGAACGCTGGTCATCATTGCCCCTTTCGAGCCAGTTCCCCTCTATACGGTGCTGGGGGCGCAGGGATTTGCGCATGAGACGGCAAAGGAGGCAGCCGATGAATGGGTGGTTTGCTTCTCCCGCAGTGCATAGCGAAAAGGGAATACGGGTATTCGGACCGCCGTTTGAGTCGAGAGGAAAGTTCGCGCCATGAGTTCTGTTTCGCACACTCCCGATAAGGGACGCATTCCCGCATCCGGGACAACGCCTGCCATCACCACCAGCGGGATGTTGGGCGGCATGGCAGGCCGCCGGGGCGTGCCATTGTCGGTGCCGCTCCCATTTTTACTGACCGGCGTCTGCGCCGCCGCGCTCTTTGGTATTTTGCTGCCCTGGATCGCGCCCGAAGCCGTTCAAGCGCCAGGTTTCCCGCATGTGCTGGCGCTGGTACATCTGGTGACGCTGGGCTGGTTGACCATGACGATTATGGGAGCCACTTTTCAATTGACGCCCGTCATGATTGTAACACCCCTGCAAGCCACGCGCTTCCTTCCCTGGCAGTATCCGGTATACACCGGTGGACTTGTCTTGTTGCTGAGTGGCTTCTGGTGGATGCGCCCCTGGCTACTGGCAGCCGGTGGGGCCGTAATCGTCCTGGCGGTGCTTCACTACGTCATTCTCCTCAGCGTCACACTGGCTCATGCAACAACCCGCCCGCTGACGCTACGCTTTCTCGTCGCGTCGCTGCTGTACCTGTGCCTTGTCGTGGGCCTGGGGTTGACCGCAGCCCTCAATTTGCAGTTTGGTTTCCTGGGGGCAGGCACCGACCGGCTGCTGCTGATCCACATTACACTGGGAGTGATTGGCTGGCTCACCAGCCTGTTGATGGGAGTCTCCTATACGCTGGTGCGCTTATTCGCGCTGGCGCATGGACATGATGAGCGCCTGGGGCGGCTGATCTTTGTGTTCTTGCAGGTGAGCATTGCGGCCTTAGCCCTGGGTTTCCTCTTTTCCTGGTCGGTTCTGACCCTGTTTGGAGGAGGGTTACTCATTGCGACCGCGTGGTTGTTTGGCTATGATTTCTGGCGCATGTTCCGTAGCCGTCGCCGCAAGTTCCTGGATGTCACGCAGTATCACAGTATCGCGGCAGTCGTTTCCTTCTGCCTGGTGGTGCCAGCAGGTATCGCCTCGGTCGCCTTTGGATGGCAGCAGTCAGCGCTCTTTGCGGCGCTCGGTCTGGCGGCACTGGTTGGCTGGCTGGGACAAAGCACCATTGGCTACCTGTACAAGATCGTCCCGTTCCTCGTCTGGCATACTCGTTATGGGCCACTGGTTGGACGGGAAAAGGTTCCCCTGATGCGCGAACTGGTGCATGAACGATGGGCATGGTTGAGTTGGTGGCTTATCAATGGAGGGCTTGCCGGCGTCATCCTCTCGGCGCTGTTCTCATGGCGCGTACCGTTGCAGATCACGAGCGGTCTGCTGGGGTTCGGCCTGGTGCTGGCAGCAGTAAACATTGCCGGGGTTGTCGCCCACCTGCGCGGGCGAGCCAGAACCATCCATCGCCAGTAGTCGCTTGCTCACGTCCCGTTCAGAACCGGTGAACATTCTTCCGTATCAGTCAAAGCCGAGCAAACGACGCCCCTCTTCCGTCATGCGTGAGGGGTCCCACAGGGGTTCCCAGACCAGGCGAATCTCGCCGCCGGTGATCCCTGCTATCCCTGACAACGCCGCGCCAACCCCCTCGCTCAGCGATTCGTGCATGGGGCAGCCAGGGGTGGTGAGAGTCATCGTCAGCGTCACGTAGCCCTCTTCGTCCACGGCAACGTCGTAGATCAGGCCCAGATCAATCACATTGACGGCCAGTTCCGGGTCATATACGTTATGGAGCGCGTCGTAGATCAGCGCGCGTGTCGTTTCAATAGCCTGTGCATTCATGATGGGTTCCTCTCTCAGCTTCACTTCGCGCCTGCGCCCGTAGCAACATCCATCTGTCGCGCAGTCGCATCGCTGATAGTGTACCCCGCACATACATAGAGATGATGCGACATTTGTCACAGCAGAAAGTGAGAGAATCGGGCATACTCAGTGTATCGACAAAAGTGAAAAGCAGTCCGTGTGAGAGTTTTCACAACGACTTCGCTTTTACGCTTGAGATAAAGAAGAAGGAGTACAGAAACATATGGCAGAAGCCACCGTAATTGATCTTGATGTACGAGTAATGATACCCAGGGAGCGCCACCCAACGATCTTCGCGCGTTTTGATGCGCTCAAAGCGGGGGAGACCCTGCGCCTGATTAACGATCACGATCCCAAACCACTGTATTACCAACTGATGGCTGAGCGCTCAGGGCTGTTCGCCTGGGAGCCAGAACAGCAAGGGCCGGAAGTCTGGGTGATTCGCATCCGCAAGACCGCATCCGCCTGAGGAGAAACAAAATGGTCACACTCACCCAACCCCTGCGAGACGAGCATAAAGAGTTGCTCCCACATATTGAATCGTTGCGCACGGCAGCCGATGCGCTAGACCAGGCTTCGGGCGCAGCACTTCAGCAGAGTGTCGATGAAGCCTACGCCTTCTTGACGCACCACCTGATCCCTCATGCCCAGGCGGAAGAACGCGCCCTGTATCCCGTGTTGGGAAGGCTGATGGGCGCGCCAGAGGCAACAGCCACAATGAGCCGCGACCACGTCGAGATTGGTCGGCTCACCGAGGAACTGAGGTCCCTGCGGCCATCCCTGAACGGCACAGAGATAAGCACGCCCCAGGCGCAAGCCCTGCGTCGTGTCCTCTACGGCCTCTATGCCATCGTCAAAGTCCACTTCGCCAAAGAGGAGGAAGTCTATCTCCCCATCCTTGACGCTCGCCTGACAGCCGCAGAGGCATCCCGGCTGTTCGAGTCGATGGAGCAAGCGGCACATGATGCAAAGAGCGCTGTGGTATAGTAACCCGCCGCTCATCTGGTTATCCAGGCAAGAAGCGATCCCCTGAGCGGGGATCGCTTTTGTGAGCAGAAGCAAGACTCCAAATGAAAGACCGGACAGATACCCACTGCGACGAGGTACACAATACCTGCCGGTTCCTCAGCCGGCTTCAGGCTGAATCTTCACCTGACAGGTACTTTTGAGCTAGTCTCTCGGCGATCCTCCTGTACAACGCCAAAGGTTGTGATACTATAGCAATCATCTCATCTATCAAGATGTGTCATCGAGTGTTTTGTTGGCTCAAATGAGCTTCTAGCAAAGGATTTCGGGGAGTGATACGAGAGCAACGGCCTGGTTCGCGCCAGAACCGGCGTTCCCAGGGGAGAGGTCTCTCGCCAATCGCGCGCCTCGTCATCCTTGTGCCGCTTGCCCTCCTGCTCTTCGCCTACGCGCGAACGTGGGATGTCACACAATGGGGTATTGCTCAATTGCTTGCGTTGCATACCCAGATGGCTTCGAAGCCTGCTCTCTTCGAGGAAGCGACGGCTTCGGAAGCGACCTATTCCCATTCCTGGTATATTGAGAGCGCCGCACCAACCGCCATGAGCGATATGCAAACGCTGGCACTCCACGATGCCCGGTGGACGACGAAGAGCCAGCAGTGCGACGGAAAGCATTTTGCGAGTCTCGTCCTGCTTGATTTCGGCGAGCCTCATACATTCAATGGCGTCTATGGCACCTATACCGTGAACACCAACTTGTTCTGGTCCACGAGCGATATAGCCGCCGCCGCTCAAGACTACCTGCTCGCATGGCACGAAGTTTCCCCGCTCTGCCGGCTCAAGCTCGCGCTCGGACTGAGCAACCATCATCAATGCGCCTTTGATGGCCTTGCCTGTCGTATTCCGGTGGTAGGGAATCTCTGGGCAGATATGGTCACCAATTTGAATAGCTGGATACGTAGTCAGGGGTATGACCAACAGTTGCAAGTCTGGGGAGCATATGACGCGGAAACCACCTGGGATGGAGCCGACCGAACGCAACAGTTTGTGGATGGCTTTACCGCACACGACGGTTTTCAAGTGCCACTGGTGGACTTTGGTGACATGCGGCAAGGAGACCCGCTCATCGATCCAGATACGGGTCAGTCCGAGCAACGCTGGACGGATGCGGACAGGTATTATATGGCATGGAAAGCGCCTTACGATGTCTCGTTACCAGAAATCTACGATCCCGGTGACCTGGGGGATTGGATACGGCTCCAGCAGAACGATCACACCATGCACTTCCTCGGTATCATGACCGAGGCTTGCACCTCAGGGCCAGCCCTTGCGCTGACCGATCCACGAGTGGGCTGTGGCGCGACCTTCAACGGCTATGGATTCTCTCCCGCTACGGCGTTCCTTCAGCTGAAACAAACTATGCTCCAGCAGGCTCCTTTGTACTATATCACCAGTATGCCGATACCTTATTAATTGTATAATTCCCTTGTATTCCTGGCAGAGAGAGTATTATGCAGCATTTTTCCCACTGGCGACTCAACGCGAAGCTCATGAAGAAAAGAGAAACTCAGACTCCCCGAGGAGAGCCGGTCTGGTGGCAGAGTTGGGAGTTCTATCTGATTGCGCTGCTGGCCGTCGGATTACGACTGTATCGCATTGATACCGCGCAATATATGACCGATCAGAACACGTTTTACCAGATGGCCCATGACGCGCTCGCGCATGGACTCTGGCCGATCAGCGCCAACCGCGCCTCCACCGGACCGCTGATCCCGCCGCTATTTGTGTATGTGATGATGATTCCCTCTGCTATCACATCCAATCCCGTAGCTGGCAATATCTTGATGGCTCTGTGTAACATCGCAGCGGTACTCCTGACATATATTTTTGTACGACGCTACTATGGGCGACTGGCAGGAGCGATCTCCGCGTTGCTCTACGCCACAGCCGTCAATGTCATTATCTTCAGCCGCGACATCTGGCAGCCAGACTTGCTGCCCCTCTTTGTGATCGTGCTGCTGTTCATGCTGTTTCGTGGCGTAGTGGACGGGAAACGTTACTGGTTCTTGCCTGCCATACTCCTGATCGGGGCGATGTATCAATTTCACAGCACAGCTATCTATCTGCTCGCACCGCTCCTGGTAGCGGTGATCCTGGCCTACAAAATGATTCGCTGGCGAGAGCTGCCTCTGGCTGCTTTCGGTCTGCTGCTACTTTTCGCGCCCTATATCTATCTGGAGAGACACGATCAGTATACTGATATTCGTCAGTTGCTCCGATTGGCGGGGCAGCCATCTCTCTTCAATAGCGACGCGCTAAATTTCTATCACGTATTCGTGCAATCCTTCGTACTCAACCCCTTGCATCAGCGTGCCGATACGCATCTTATTCCGAGCAACGAACACTCCATCCTGCTGACAACGCCACTCCGCTTTATCGCGCAGTTCACTCTGCCGGAGAGCTGGCTGATGGACGTGCTGTTGGTGGGAGGCATAGCGACGGTAATTGCGCTGATCCTGTGGTCGGGCCGCTTTCGTGAGCAGGGGGGAGTGCCGGGCTGGTGGAAAGCACTGCTGGCCTCTCCACAACGCAAAGGACTCATCCTGCTGCTGGTCTGGCAGGGAATGATCCTGGTGATGCTGCGTCACCCGGCAAGCGTCTTTATCTATATCCACTACCTGACCTATCTCCTGCCCGGCCCTTTCATCTTGATCGGAGTCCTGCTGGCTACCGTCATGAAGCTGGCGCAGTGGCGGTGGCCTTCGCGCGAGCGGCTGGTTCGCTACGGACTCTATGTGGGAGTGGGTCTGATTGTGGGGCTACAA
>DASTKD010000292.1:0-2703 GCA_035716135.1 Ktedonobacteraceae bacterium | reverse complement strand
ACCGAAAACGCCGCTGGACGGCATGACGGTGGGCAGCATAGAGCGAGGGACGCCAAATTCTTTGAGGATGACATCATCCCACTGGCCGTCGTAGATGTTGAAGAGCAAGGTGCGCGAAGCATTGGAATAGTCGGTGGCATGGACGCGCCCTTTGGAGAGACGCCACATGAGGAACGTATCGACATTGCCGAAGAGGAGTTCTCCTCGATCAGCTTTTTCGCGCGCGCCGGGGACATTGTCGAGAATCCATTTGACTTTGGTGCCGGAGAAATAGGCGTCGGTGACGAGACCTGTACGGTTGCGAATCTCCTTATCAAAACCTTTGGCCTTCAATGCGTCGCAAATAGGAACGGTCAGGCGGCTCTGCCAGACGATGGCATTGAAGACGGGTTTGCCAGTAGCTTTTTCCCAGACGATAGCGGTTTCACGCTGATTCGTGATACCAATGGCGGCAATATCGGAGGCGGAAGCGCCAGCGAGCCTGATCGCCTCCCTGGCTACGGCCATCTGGCTGGACCAGATGGCCTCCGGGTCATGCTCAACCAGGCCCGGCGCGGGATAAATCTGGGGGAATTCTTGTTGCGCTACGCTGACAATCGCGCCATCGTGATTAAAGAGGATGGCACGCGAACTGGTAGTGCCTTGATCGAGGGCAAGCACATACTTTGCCATGAGTAACTCTCCTTCGGTTGAATAGTGGACGCGATACATCGAGTCCCTGTTAAGAGTGATCCATCAAATGGCGCGGAACATCGCGCCGCGCAAGCATGGACACGGGTTGCTATTCGAGTAAGAAAAGGAATTCTTTGTGTTCCTCCTTTCGCCGCTACAGTATTTACGTCCAGAGTTCCGATTTCGTGACAGTCACTCCTATGGCACCGGCGCGCAGTACTCGTTGTACCTGCTGGGGCGTGGAGACGAAACCGCATCCGATGAACGGCAGGTGTAAGGGCATTTGCGCTACGGCGTAGGGAATGACGAGCGCTGGAGAAATAGCGAGCAGATCGACGTACTGCTCGTCAACCGATTCGAGGGCAACTTCCAGACCGGTCGAGTCTACGGCAAATATGCGTTGGATGGTCTGCAAATCGAAACTTTTCGCCTGCGCCAGAACTTTGCCATGACTGGAAAGCACGCCTGTAATATGCAGTTGCGTGGCGAGATAGCGGAGTCCGGCGAGATCAGGCATAATGCCATCGATGTGATCCATATTGACATAGACGGCCAGTTCGCGTTCATGCGCATGGTTCAGCAATGTTCTGAGGTCAAACAGATTACAGTGCCGCAGCATGATGGTCGTTACCTCTGAAGACTCAAGGACAAGGGCAAACTGGGTGCGATTCTCTATCAGCGGTATCGTCTTTTGCCTTGCCGGTAGGTTAAGTAGTGGCCTGGTAGACCGAGTGAGCATTCTGCACCTCTCTGTATCAGTTAGAAACAACAAAGCCCTAAGCCTCTTCAAGAAGGGGGGCTTAGGACTTATCAATTCACTGTCCCTGGGCACATATGCAATTGTAAAATCAGGTCATCGTTGAAGGTTCGCGCTTTTGTGGGAAGCGTCCTGGTCGCTCGATAGCGAAATACTGGCTAGAAAGCTGCCTGCTCCAGTAGCTATACAATGATGGTCGGATTGCTTATAATAGTACTTGTTATCTGACCGTTTGTCAAGTGGTGTTTGCTTGCAATACCACCAGTGCGTCCGTTGGAAGTGTAAAATGACCAGACAAGAGTTTTTGCGGTTGGCAAAGCGTTACCCTGTAGCGGCTGCGGTGAAATCGAATGAAGATATGCAAGTTGCGCTGGAGTCTGATGCGCTGCTCCTTTTTATGTTGAAAGGCGATGCGTTTCAAATTGCGCCCTTTGTGGCTCAAGCGCATAAGCAGGGGAAAGGCATTGTTGTCCATATCGACCTTGTTGGCGGCATTGGCAAAGACCGCGCCGGTATCCAGTATCTGCACCAGATCGGCGTTGACGCGGTGATTACCAGTCGTTCTCAACTTGTCGCTGCCGGGCGAGCCGAGGGATTGGTGATGATCCAGCGTCTGTTGCTGGTTGATGACTCTGCTCTGGAAACGGGTGTGCGGACGATAGCGCGCGCTGCGCCAGATTTCATAGAGGTGCTTCCCGGTATCATCTTTCCAGAAGTCGCGGCGATCCTCCAACAGTTGCTTCCTGGGCCATTCATCGCCGGTGGTTTTATCCGCGATCCCTCTGAAGTTGCTCGTATTCAGGCAGCCGGTGCCGTGCTGAGCAGTAGCAGTACCTACAAGCTCTGGTATAGCACACCTCGCTAACCCTGTCAGGTATATGATATGATTAGTACAAGAGGAGAATTATCGAATGAATAATGCGCCCAACCTGCTCAGCTTTAGCCGGATTGTCGCAACTATTCTGGTGTTTATCCTGGCTCTTATTAATCAACCCGTTACCTTTTTGATCGCAACGCTGGTATTTTTCCTGGCGTCTATGACAGATCTGCTGGATGGCTACCTGGCGCGGCGCTATCATCTTGTTTCTCCCCTCGGCATCTTCCTGGACCTGACCGCCGATAAAGTATTCGTCTCCGCCATCCTGGTCGCTTATGTGCAGATCGCCCTTGTTCCGGCGTGGATTGTGGTCATCATCATTGCCCGCGAATTTTTAGTTACCGGGCTGCGCTCCGTGGCATCCGCGAAAGGGACAGTCATTCCGGCAGGCAAACTG